>DGEE01000125.1:14681-15403 GCA_002385815.1 Hungateiclostridiaceae bacterium UBA3934 | reverse complement strand
CCCCTCAATTGCAAAATCTCTCCCCTCAATTCGAAGAAATCTCGCTATAATTTCAAGATCCCGTTTCTTGATATTTCGAAGAACTGTCCCCAATCTACTCTGACTCAAATTCATTCATTTTTTTTACGCTTTTTTGACCCAAAATTATTAGCCATGTTTCATTTCTTTATTATTGACTTGTTTTGTGCTAATATTTATACATTCTAATAGTTATAAAGAAGGGATGAGGAACATGTCGGATCAGATACAGCAAATTGCAGAGCGCATCGCGGGTCTGCGTGATATCTCAGGTATTTCCGTCGAGGATTTGGCGCAGGAGCTCGGGATATCTGTTGAAGAATACAGGCGGTACGAAAGCGGTGAAGTTGATATTCCCATAGGCTTCCTTTATAAACTGGCAAACAAGTATAATGTCGAACTCACTGCTATTTTGACTGGTGAAGATCCGCGACTTCATACTTATTGCCTTGTTCGGAAAGGCAAAGGAGTAAGCGTTGAACGCAGAACCCCTTATAAATACCACAGTCTGGCATATAATTTCGTCAATAAAAAGACTGAGCCTTTCGAAGTCAGCGTTGAACCTTCATCGGACGACACACCGATTCACCTGAGTTCACACCCGGGACAGGAGTTCAACTATATGCTCGAAGGATCCATGATAGTTTATATCGATGGTCATCATATCGTGCTTAATGAAGGTGATTCGCTCTATTTTGACTCCA
>DGEE01000125.1:4460-14469 GCA_002385815.1 Hungateiclostridiaceae bacterium UBA3934 | reverse complement strand
AATAAAATAAGATAAAGAGGTTGGCTATGTTAGACAAATTTTTACCAAGACAAGACTTTGCTTCATATGAAGATTTCTATGAGAATTTTAAAATTAATGTTCCTGAAAACTTCAACTTTGCTTATGATGTTGTTGATGCCATCGCTACTGAAGACCCTGAAAAAAACGCTATGGTATGGTGCAACGACAAGGGTGATGAAGCCAGGTTCACTTTTGCTCAGATGAACCATTACAGCAACAAAGCAGCAAATTTCTTCAGATCTCACGGCATAAAAAAAGGCGATCCGGTAATGCTGATACTCAAAAGAAGATATGAATTCTGGTTCTGCCTCCTGGGTCTTCACAAGCTTGGAGCTATCTGCATTCCTGCTACACATCTCCTTACAAAAAAGGATATAGTGTACAGATGCAATGCTGCTGACATAAAGATGATAGTCTGTGTAGCTGAGAACGATGTCATCAGCCATGTCGAGGAAGCGGAGCCTGAATCTCCGACTCTTGTGAAAAAGGCACTGGTAGGCGGTACAAAAGACGGTTGGATAGATCTGGTTTCTGAGCTGAACGCTGCGTCCGACAAGTTTGAAAGGCCTGCCGGCAACGAATCAACTAGCAACAGCGACATAATGCTGCTTTACTTTACTTCCGGCACGACCGGGATGCCAAAAATGGTACAGCACGATTTTTCATACCCGTTGGGTCATATACTCACGGCTAAATACTGGCAAAACGTATCAAGTGGCGGTCTGCACCTTACTGTGGCTGATACCGGCTGGGCTAAGGCAATGTGGGGCAAAATCTACGGTCAGTGGCTCAGCGGAGCATCCGTATTTGTCTATGATTATGACAAATTCGTGCCCAGTGAGCTTCTCGAAATAATCTCGAAGTATAAAATAACTTCATTTTGCGCGCCACCAACAATATATAGGTTCTTTATCAAAGAAGACCTGACCAGATACGACCTCAGCAGTCTAAAAGACTGTTCTATAGCTGGCGAGCCGCTAAATCCCGAGGTATATAACCAGTTCCTGAAGGCAGCAGGTCTGGAGTTGCGCGAAGGATACGGTCAGACAGAACTCACTGTAACAATCGCCACATATCCCTGGATGAAACCCAAGCCGGGGTCAATGGGTAAACCCTCCCCTGGATATGCGGTGGATCTGCTGAATGACGACGGCAAATCCTGCGAGATCGGCGAAGAGGGGCAGATCGTAATATATACTGACAAATCTGTCCCGGTAGGTATGTTCAATGGATACTACCGTGATCCTGGGTTGACTAAAAAAGTCTGGAACAATGACATTTACTACACAGGAGACATGGCCTGGAAAGATGAGGACGGGTACTTCTGGTTTGTAGGCAGAGCTGATGACCTGATCAAAAGTTCAGGTTACCGCATTGGGCCTTTCGAGGTAGAAAGTGCCCTCCTTGAGCATCCGGCTGTTCTTGAGTGCGCGATAACAGCTGTGCCGGATCCTATCAGAGGACAGATAGTTAAAGCTACCGTCGTGCTGACCAAAAACTATGAGGCCAGCGATGCGCTTGTCAAAGAGCTGCAGGATCATGTGAAAAAGGTCACAGCACCATATAAATATCCCAGGATCATCGAGTTTGTAAATGAGCTTCCCAAAACCATAAGTGGCAAGATAAGAAGAGTTGAAATACGCGAACAGGATAAATAATTGCTCCCTAATACACCTAAAAGCGCCTTGTAACCAACAAGGCGCTTTTTATATGCTGCACAATACTGATTTGCCTGGGCTTGCTCCAGGTATTTTACTGATCTTCTTCCGGTTCCACCAGCTTTTCGAGCAGCTTATTGCTTCTCTCAATAAACGCCGACATTACCTCCGGTTCAAGCTGCTTGTGGCTAAGCATTGCCAGGTCATAAACATGCTGGCAAATCAGCTTTACATCATCTTTTTTGCTGCTGTCCTCCGAAAGTCTGACCACCGACTGTATCAACGCATTGTTCCTGTTGAGCAGCAATGTCTCCTCATCCGGAAACATATTGCTCGTGTCCATCCCGCCCATACCGAACATTCTGGTCATTTCCTGCATCCTGCGCGGGTATTCTGATAAGAGGATTATTGCCGGTGTCGACGCTTTAAGTGCTTCAACCTCAATTTTCAGTTTGTCATCTCCGAGTGATTCTTTGAACACCTTTTCAATCTTTTCCTTCAAATCTGACGAAGTCTCACTGGTATCTCTGTCTTTGAGATTTTCAGAAAGGTCCGAGTCTATCCTTAAAAACTTAACGCTGTTTTCCTTCATCTCCAGGAACTGGATAAAATGATTGTCGATCATTGCGTTCAGGATGACAGCCTCCATACCCTCATCTTTGAACAGCTTGATATACTGGGCTTGCTGCTTTTCATCCGTGACATAGAAAACTTTGTCCTTGTGCTTTTCCTTGTTCCTGTCAAGATATTCCTTCAAGGTCGTGTAATCGCCATTGATATTTTTGAAAATGATAATGTCCTTAACTCGGTCGAAAAACTTTTCCTCCCGGATACAGCCATATTTCACGAATGGATTAATATCATCCCAGTACTTGTTGTAATTTTCCCTCTCGTTTTCAAACAGGGATGTAAGCTTGTCCGCAACCTTTTTCGTAATATGCGCTGAAATCTTGTTCACATACCCATCATTCTGGAGGAAGCTCCTCGAAACATTGAGCGGCAAATCGGGACAGTCGATCGCACCCTTAAGCAACATCAGGAAATCCGGAATAACTTCCTTGATGTTGTCAGCCACAAAAACCTGATTGTAATAGAGCTTGATCTGCCCTTCAATAGTCTCGAACTCATGTCTGAGTTTCGGGAAATACAAGATCCCCTTGAGGTTGAACGGGTAATCCATATTCAGATGAATCCAAAACAGTGGATCATTAAAATCGCGGAACACTTTCCTGTAAAATTCCTTGTACTCCTCATCAGTGCAATCTTTCGGGAGCTTGAGCCAAAGCGGGTTGGTATCATTGATAGGCTTCTCCGTTTGATCGCCGGAACTGCCTTCACTCAAATCATCCGCTACTTTGTCCCCACTCTTCGCATCAGACCCGGAAGAGCTTACGTCTGCCCCCGATTTTTGAGAACTGTCCCTCAAAAAGATTTCATTGGGCATGAAGAAGCAGTATTTTTCCAGGATGCTTTTCATTTTATAATAATCGAGGAATTCAAGGGAGTCGTCAGACAGATTAAGAGTTATCGTAGTACCTCTTTCTGTACGGTCAGAATCCTCCATTTCGAATTCGATGCCCCCGGTGCTTATCCATCTTACTGCATTTGCTCCCGGCTGCCAGGATAGCGTGTCGATAGTGACCTTTTCCGACACCATGAATGCTGAATAGAATCCCAGGCCAAAATGCCCTATAATCTGGTTGCCTTCATCTGTCTTATCTTTGTACTTTTCCAGAAAATCGACTGCTCCGGAAAAAGCTACCTGATTTATGTATTTTTTGACCTCGTCTCCAGTCATTCCTATGCCGTTGTCTATAAATTTAATGGTTTTATCATCTTTGTTTATGTCCACTATTATAGTAAACTTCTCATTGTCCTGTAGTGGAGCTTCGCCAAGAGATGCCAGTTTTTTCATTTTAGTAATCGCATCATTGGCATTTGACACCATTTCCCTGACGAAGATATCCTTATCTGAGTAAAGCCATTTTTTGATGATAGGTAAGATATTCTCAGCATGGATCGATATATTCCCACTTTCGCGCGACATATCCAAACCTCCCTGTTTTTAGTGCTTAAAGCGCTATAACATATATTACAACTCTTGTTCTGTCATTGTCAAGACGAAATTAGCACTCTTCTGATGAGAGTGCTAATAACCGGATATGGATAACATTGTGCAAACTAACAGATTTGTATATCACGTTTTTAAAAGAAACGATTTGCAATTGACGGTTATCTTTATTTCAATTGCTCTTCTGCTGCATATTCTCAACCTGGCAACAGCAACAACAGTACCAGCATCATTTGTCGCAATTTCCGGCATCCGGGTCTATAAAGATTATATGCCGGTTATTCCTGATCACTGACCTGGCGAAGATCTCTATTAAAACTTCTTTTAGCCTGAACAGCGGTTCAGAAAAACAAAACCCATATTCATACTCTTTATCCCCACCACCGGAACGGTGGACAACAAACCCATTCGTACAGAAATGTATGCCCTCAAGTTCTGTTGACAATTGCAAAATAACACCGGCATCGACAGGAAATCTCAATCCAGACGAAAACTTTACTCCTCCAGGACTGATATCTATTATCCTGACCTTAGCCTGCCTTGACACTGTGTGTCTGCCGCCGACGCGTATAATCCTGATCATCCCCGATAGCGGTACTTCAGGTCTGATTCTGAGAAACTTCCTTGTGAATTCTTTCTCTTCCACCATACCACCTGCAAAAGTGTAACAACTTTTGTGGTATGATATTACCATAAATTTACATGCCTATCAATATACTCGCTGATTATCCTGTCATATTCCTGCCTGACAGCCGAAATCACCGGGTTGGCTGATGAGTTCAAAATCACATCATCAATGGATTTTATGGGCAATACCTTAATTGACGTGCCCGACAAAAAGCAGCCTTCGACCGTGCCGATTTCGTCAGCTCTTACAAACTCCTGCTCAACGTCAAATCCTGCCCTTCCGCATGCCTCCAAAATGTATTTACGCGTTATCCCCTTCAATACATACTTTTCAGGAGTCGTGATGATTCTTCCGTTTTTGACAAAAAACAAATTCGATTTGCTGCCTTCCGTGATTCTGCCCTTATAATCAACCAGAATGACTTCAAAATAGTCACCCTCCGTTCGTCTCTTCTCCACTGCATCTTTATAGACTTTATCGATAATCTTGGCATTGGGATTTTTGCGTTCGATTTGCACCATGCCTGTTCTGACACCGGCATCAACTTCAGCATCTGCCGGGTAATAGCTCCTGCTGACATAAATCACATACTCCTGGTGCTGAACCCCATCAAGCACGACTATCTTCACATTGCAGTTTACATTTCCGATCTTATCCTTCAACCTTTTTATGTTTTCCGCCAACTGCTGGTTTGTCAGATCCAAAGGCTTGCCAATAGTTTTGAAGGTTGCTTTAAGGCGGTCATAATGATCCTCGAAAAACAGCGGGACACCATTGATTATCCTGATCACTTCATATGCCGCCTTGCCTGTCATCTTCTTCATATCAAAAGCTTCAATTTCTGAACAATCTTTTAAAATCCCGTTATGTACTATATATCTGCCTGCATTATCTTCCATCAGTATCATCCCTTTATTATTCCAGTATTTTGATAACAGTTGCTAATGTACCGGTGCGTTGATACTATAATCACCTGCCAGACCACAAATCTGATACCTGGCAGCCTTGACTTCCTGCCATAATGTACGCCCATATCCCAGGCGTAATTTGCCAATTATTCAGTACTTTATGACTCCTCCGTCATCCGATAAGACAGCACATCTGCAATATCGTCGGAAGCCAAGTTTTGCCTGCACCGATGCTGTCTCTAACAACTATAAATCAAATACTCATAATCTTCAACTGTTTATTCGATTTTGAGAAATGTCCGCAGCACGCTAATCGTCCTGCTTGTAAAAGCCAGATGCGTCAGAAGTAACACATCCTGCCCGGATCAATGGGAGAAATCCCTCTGATCCTAGAAAGTTTCCTAAAGTTAGAGTAAAACTCTAAGTTAAAGTAAAACTTCAGGTCGATCCGTTACGTTTGATATCTGTCATATCAATCAGCCACCATAAAGCTGGTCTTCTTGTTAAGTATCTTTCGTATGCTATCCTCAGACAAGTGATACCTTTCCATGAGCTCCTGAATCGTTGCTCCTTCGTCGTACCTCCTGCATATTTCTCTGTTCCTGTTCCTAATCATTGCCCTGGTACCATTCAAGGTTCCCCATCCAGCTCTGCTGTTCTCCTTTCTTGGTACATAAAGCAGTTTGCCCTGGACATAGTGCTGCAATTGCTCCAGTAATTGTTTCGGCAGTACGTCCTTGCCATTAATATACTTCATATCGTCATATCCTCCTGATCCTGTTATTTCTGAAACACTGTGTACGAATATTGGATTATTATCCTGATGATCAATGAGGTGACGATTCTGTCAATGACTGGTTTACAGTAAACTTCATTAGATGCTGCTTCAGTACAGCTCAAACGCGCATAAAAAAAGCACGATAACCATACCATGCCGATTCCCGATTTATTACGGTTAAAGGTTATTCCCTGAAGATTTGCTGAAAGAACGCATGAAAAGCCGGAAGCTATGGCATTGAGTCATACATTCCCAGCCATGTTCAGTTAGATATCGCCCACCTCAAAAATTACCTCAAAAGCTTTCATTCGCAACAACTCCTTTCTCTATGAAATAACATGTGCTTCAATTATATTCCATATTCAAGTTATCAGTCAATAACAGCAATGTACGAAAGAATAAATATAGGGATTCTTTCCGATCTTTGCAAAAACATCAGGGGACAGTTCTTCAAAAGTCGATGATAAGGGGACAGTTCTCCAGAATCCTTTGGTCAGGGACAGTTCTTCAAAAGTTCTTATTTCACTGGATTCTTTTAGCATAGTTTTCCAAGCATGCTAATTCATTTCACTTGGAAACTTAAGTACAACTGTATTGTGTTTTTTTCTGTTATGAGTTATAATTTCATTTGCATGTTATTATGCGTTAATGGCATACAGATACTGACCAGGTCGAAACTATTTCTTTGGTCATATTTGGGATCACAAACTAAAAACAAATTATCGCTGGTGTGGCTCAATGGCAGAGCACGTCACTCGTAATGACGGGGTTGTGGGTTCGATTCCCACCACCAGCTCCAGGCACAAATCAAAATCCTTGGACCTGCAGGTTTCCAAGGATTTTGTTCTGCTATGAGCAGAGATAATGACACAACACTGCTCCTGATATAAGCAAGGTTTTGAAGAACTGTCCCTCAACTAAAAACTGTCCCGCTTCCCAGGTCTATTGAAGAACTGTCCCCTATTCCTTAGAACGTCTCCACCAGTGGAAGAGCCTTCCATTCCTTCCTTCTGGCGAAAAATTGAGAACCGTCCCTCTCCTGATCAGGAAACTCTGAAGAACTGTCCCCCTATTCTGAAGGGCTGCCCCGTGGATGGGGCAGCCCCAATCGATTCATCTCTGGTCGGATATAGTTGCATTGTTGTTGTCCTGAGATAGCTGGGCAATGTCATCGTAAGGCGGCCCATCTGTAGTGCCTTCCAGGAGGACGATGTCAAACTCGTTGGGAGGGGTTCCCCAAGAATTCCCGAAGAATGTAGTGAAGGCACGATCTACCAGGAATCCGCCTTTTGTGTTATAGACCACATTGTTATTAATAGCACCTGTCGTATCCGGGTTGATATACATTCCCGTCCTCAGAGAGTAGAAGGTATTTCCCTCTAAAAGCACTTCTGCTGTATTGACCTGGGATACGACTGCACGGTTGACTGTCCAGTCGGACATCGGCGGCGGCTGCTCAGGGCCGTAAATAGTATTCCCAATCAGGCTTACATTAGGCGCGCCGATCTGGATAAACTCTCTTGCATAAGGAATGTCACTTGTCATGGTCAATCCCTGAACTGTGGCACCGCTTCCTGTAATCAACAGCGGGATTATCTCTGCCTGCAGTATCAGCTCTGCCCCAGGTTCGCCAAGCAATGTTGCCCCAGCTTTATTGAAATTGATCTGTGTTGTAATGATATAGGTGCCTGATCCCACATGCACCGTGCCTCCGGCAACCACTGCGGCAATACCTTCTGAAATAGTTCCGAAAGGATGCGCTAAGCTTCCGTCTCCTCCAACACTGCCGGCTTTTACTCGAATGTTTTCCGGATCTACTGTTTCATTAACCGCCTTGTCAAGCGTTTCCTGCAAAGCAGCCACTGTCATATACCCCAGATCAGGACGGTTTGCCAGCAAATCTCCCAGCACCATGTCCTGAGCTGCTGTACTCAGAGTGTCAAAACCATCGAGATCAAGTCCAAGGGCAGGATCGGTGATGGCTGCCCGCATTTGTGCTATATCCTGCGCATTGTTCACGGCTTCCAATTGCGGATCAGGAGTTACTGCTGCGCCGATTTTCAGAATCATAACAGACGCACTGACACCCGTTTCAGTGCCTCCTGCCGCATTATCAAGGGTGACCGGACCTGCGCTGGTGTGATTCCTTAGCGTTATTTGGTCACCTGCGCCAGCATTGATGATTACCATTCCGGTATAACCGCTGTTAACCCCGCCGGTTCCATACGTGCTTCCCGGTATAGGATCGTCGTTTTTGAAAAATGTGAATTGATTGACCTCTGCCCCGGTAACTGTATACCATACGGCATAAAGCCCGGCGCTTTCAATGATAATCGGCGCTGTGTCTGTCTCGTGGCTGATCCCCAATAAAGCTCCATTTTTACTGAAGGCAATGGAACCATCAACCGGAACACTCTGGTTATCGGTGTTATAGATATACGCATAAGGATTATCGTCGGTAGGGGGTGGAGTTTCCGAATAGGTGATCATCAGCTTTGGGAAATATGGTTCATAAACGATGTTATTTGTACCAAATTGTACTAAAGTCACTCCATCCGGATTCGTCAATGCAATGCCGTAATTGGCGTAAGTCCCGCTGAGCCATTGATTCACAAGTTCAGTGATATCGATCTCTACGGATGAATAAAGGTCTGATGTGTTTACATCGATCTGTGAAGATGTTGCTGCGAAATCCGGAACACTGTTGTAAGTTACTGTAGAAGCATCAAAAAAACTGGTAACTCTGTTTACAACTACAGGACTCGGATCCGTACCGGTCTTTACAATGACAGAAAGCTGCAGCACTGCACTGTCTACACTGGTTACTGGTAATGGCGGCAGATCGATCTCCATAAGACCTATGCAATCCATAAATCCAGGATCATTGCCAACATACATTAATGGATAAAAAGAGAAGTTTTGTGTGGGTTGCGATGAGGATACAAAGGTAGTATCGGGAATACCAACCGATACCGTCGGCATAATCTGTCACTTCCTTTCCTGAAATCGAATTATTCAAATGTAGCTGCAATAGAAGCGCATCAGTTATTTGCGCCTCATGCAAACTCTTACCATCATTACATCGTATTCACCCTGCAACGGATTCGTACACATTCCATCAAAGATTTCAGGAACTTGTTGCTGACTTTGCAGTCTGTCTTGTCTTGCTATCTTAGTTGCTTTTGGATTGTCTGAAAAGGAACACTACATAATCAGTTTGCATATTATTATTCCGAGACCAGTTATTCGAACTACATCGACTGGGAGCGAATAATTACAGAACTCAGCTTTGTAAGCAAGGCACTGGATCAGGAGTAAGGGAATTACAATACAAAACATATTGGAACCCAGTACTTTCTCAAAAACAGTCAGCAAATAAATGGCGGAACTTAAATAATCTTTGTTATAGGAGGTTGTCTGAATGAGTAAGGCTTTAATTACTGGAATAACGGGGCAGGATGGTTCTTACCTGGCTGAGTTTTTATTGGATAAAGGATATGAAGTCTATGGACTCGTCAGAAGAAGCAGTACAGATAATACTGAAAGGATCAGCCACCTTCTCGATGGAACGAAAAAACTGACTTTGCATTATGGTGACATGACAGACGCGTCCAGCCTGAGCAGACTTCTGTACAGATTAGAACCCGACGAGGTTTATAATCTGGCCGCCCAGAGTTATGTGAAGGTTTCATTTGACACACCGGAATTTACAGCGGATGTGAATGCTGTTGGCACAGTCAGATTGCTTGAAAGCATCCGTGAAGTGAACCCTGGAATAAAATTCTACCAGGCCTCCTCCAGCGAACTGTTCGGGAAAGTACAGGAAATACCACAAAATGAAACCACACCGTTTTATCCCAGAAGCCCATATGCTGCAAGCAAGCTTTATGCATACTGGATAACTGTGAACTATAGAGAAGCTTACGGCTTATTCGCCTGCAACGG
>DGEE01000125.1:0-4131 GCA_002385815.1 Hungateiclostridiaceae bacterium UBA3934 | reverse complement strand
CTCGGCAATCTTGATGCAAAAAGGGATTGGGGGTATGCCGGTGACTATGTTGAAGCCATGTGGCTGATGCTCCAGCAAGACAAACCCGATGATTATGTTGTCGCAACGGGAGAAACGCATACAGTAAGAGAGTTCTGTGAGCTTGCATTCAAGAATGCCGGCATCGACCTGATTTGGAAAGGAGAAGGTCTGAATGAAAAAGGCATTGATAAGGCTACAGGCAAAGTACTGGTGAATGTCAGCAGTAAGTTTTTCAGACCAACAGAAGTGGATCTGCTGTTGGGTAATCCGGCAAAAGCAATGAGCAAACTGGGGTGGAAACCCAGGGTATCTTTCGAAGAATTAGTAGCTATGATGGTAAAGAGCGATATCCAGGCAGCAGGAGTAATATTATAACGAGGAGGAGTCCATGTGGATATAAATAGCAGGATATATGTGGCGGGGCATACTGGAATGGTCGGATCGGCTTTTGTCAGATGTCTCCGGGAAAACGGTTATAAAAACATAATCAAAAAAGCTCACCAGGAACTGGATTTGACAAACCAGGCTGAAACAGAAAAATTTTTCGAAGAAGAAAAACCGGAATATGTTTTTCTGGCAGCAGCGAAAGTAGGGGGAATACATGCAAACGACACTTATCCGGCAGATTTCATCATGGAAAATATGCTGATTCAATGCAATGTGATCCGCAGTGCTTTCAAAAACAATGTCAAAAAGCTGATGTTCCTCGGGAGTTCATGTATTTATCCGAAACTGTGCCCTCAGCCAATCAAGGAAGAATACCTTCTCACAGGCACACTGGAACCCACCAATGAAGCTTATGCCCTGGCTAAAATAGCAGGTATCAAAATGTGCCAGTCATACAACAAACAATACGGGGCCAGATATATTTCTGTCATGCCTGCCAACCTGTACGGCATCAACGACAGGTTTGATGCATACAACTCGCATGTAATCCCGTCTATGATAATAAAATTCCACAAAGCAAAATGCGAGAATCAGCCATTTGTTGAGTTGTGGGGAAGCGGCAAGCCCCTGCGCGAATTCTTATATGTGGATGACATGGCAGAAGCTTGCCTCTATCTGATGCAACACTATGAAAGCAGTGAACTTGTGAATATCGGCTCCGGTATTGAAATCAGCATAAAGGAACTTGCCGGCTTGATCCGGGAAATCGTGGGTTTCCATGGAGAAATCATATTTGACTCTTCAAAACCCGACGGAACTCCGAGGAGAGTCCTGGACACTTCAAAAATCGCAGCAACCGGCTGGAAACCTAAAACAGACATAAAGGAAGGGCTCCGTAGAGAATACAAATATTACCTGGGGACAGTTCTGCAAAATGAGGGACAGTTCTGCAAAAACTGAAGAATAGTCTGCGGGAAAACTTACGTCTTTTCTGGAGGGACGGTTCTTAAAAATGAAGAATCAATCTGCAGGTTAACTCTTGTTGTGTCTCTGGGGACGCTTCTTAATCTCTCCAGCTACACCGATAATATCTGCCACGGCTAACCGAATGTCTTTCAAAATTCAGAGGCAGGTCAGCGAATCTGAGAGATACTTTTCCAATATTTCAGGAACCCTTCTGCAAAAACTCAAAGCTGCTCTTTAGGACTTTGGGGACAGTTCTGCAAAAGCTCAAAACCGTCTCTAAGACTTTGGGGACGGTTCTCAAGAATCCAGCTGCAATTCTTGTGATGCAAACGGTCACTTAAAATGGATTGCTGAAAAATTGCCCTATATCCAATGACGTATCTAGTTGAGCAAGACAGGAGGATGATCATGTTTTCCTCCTGTCTTATTGTTCACTTTTCTTTTCCAACTACTGCTTTTGGGTAGTGAGATACTCCTCCAACAGGAGTGCTTTTTCATTGACTCTTCCCGGCCCGGGAAATGCTGTCACTCAGCGGATAATTGCTTGAGAACATCCATTTGAGCCTGGATTAAAGCCTCTGACTTTGTTTTAAAGGTGTAAACTTCACTTTTAATCAGTTCATATTTCTCCTGCATCTTCCGGACTTTTTCGGCAGCATCGCTAATGATTTTCTGCGCCTTTACCTCTGCCTCATCAGTGATATTCTTCGCCTTATCACATGCGTTTGCCTTGATTTGCTCAGCGGTATGCTGTGCTACCAGGATCGAATGCTGCAGCGACTCTTCAAGCACCTTGTAGTGCTGCACTGCTTCACTTAAGGACGATATCTGACATTTCAGCTCATTAATGGAATTGTTCATCTCCGTATAGTCTTCGATGATCCTCGCAATCACAGCATCTACCTGCTTTTTACTGTATCCGTCAAAAAGTGCTCTTCTGATTGTCAGGCGGTTTAAATCAACAGCAGTGTAATTCACACGACCATCCCCCAAACATAATCCTGTATCCATTCTATTCAGCACCATGCTTGGACGGTTCATTTTTTTGAACGCTTTACTCCGGTTACCGGTAACGACTTTCCAAAAGGAGAAATGTCCCTCCCTGCCACCGGGATTTGAAAACGGGAAAAATCCCGTGTTGTGATCATATCACAGACATCTCTGTACCACATGAAAATACTTATATGAGCGTAAAATCTGGCCCTGTCCAGGCAAGCAGGGGAAACCGGATAATACCCTTGTATCCGCCGGATGAAGGTTTCACCCAGATGGTCCAGCAGCATTGCAAAATCATAAGCCGGATCGCCGAAGCCAGAATTGCTGAAACCGATTACACTGTTGATTTTTCGGGAATCTATATCAAACAGGATATGCCAGGGCGCCATATCCCCATGGATAAGCACAGACTCAAATTCAAAAAACTCCTCATCATCAACAGCAGGCCGTATGATCTGATGAAAATACTCTTTTACATAGTTCGTACAATAAGGAGTGATTTTTCTCTCCATCGTCTCCAATTCAGCCAACCATTCTTCCCTCACAAGGTTCATCCTTGAATCACCGATGCCTGCCTTTTTCACTTTTTTTGCCGGGATCGAATGCAGTTGATTCAGAAAAGTCGCAATTTGCCTGGCTACAGCATCCTGTGTAGAATAATCTGATTTCATCAGAACATCGCGATATAGCGGTGATCCCTTTATATAAGCACGTTTGGTTACATTTTGCTCAACTATTTCCACATCCGGCAAGGGCAAGTCAGTAAAACTTTGTATAAAGCTTACAACTTCCGCCTCATTCCTAAGATAAACTGCACTCCAATCATACTTCGAAAACTTGAATACCACTTCATTGTTTACGACAGCGATGTTGCTGTAACTCCCGTCGGTCTTGTTGAATTCGATTTTCGACAGATCAAGCTGAGGAAACCTGCCTTTTATCAACTCCATATATTTCAATTCATTATAATGCAATACCGTCCCTCCCTTCCTGAGTCATTTTACAGAACTGTCCCTCCTTACCGTTTCGCAACATTTTGCAGAACTGTCCCTCCTTAACACTTCGCATCATTCTGCAGAACTGTCCCTCCACACAAAGGCTCAGTACAGTAGCTTGATGTTGGTTTCCGGCCAGTCCTTAAGCCTCATTACAGTATTCGAAAGGTTTGAATAACCATTGCCTATGAAAAAGTCACATTGTGCCGCCAGGTACGTGTCCTTTATTACTTCAATGGTATCCTTTATCAGCTCAACACCCTTATGCCTCTTGTTCGGATACTCCTGAAGGTACGTGGGTATCCGCTGCTTCAGTGGACGTTTTTTGCTGTCGGTGTATAAAAGCATCCCGTTGATATCATACAGCTTTTTAAACTGCCTCAGGATTTTGTTCGAGTCAGTAATCAGGAATATATGTCTTATGTTATAACGCACAATAAAATGCCATATATTAGGCTTGTAGTATTCATTCAAATCATATATCTGCGCAACCTCATGCACGATGGCATTGGAATGGCAGTGGACCCCGAGTATAGGCTTCTCGTCCCTGAAATCAGGTGTTATATTGATATATCTCTGGATTTCCCGCTTCACTTCAGGCTTCAGCTTCAGATATTTGTCAAACAGACACCTGTAGACCTGATGTGGCGTCTTCCCGAAAGACCAGTGCCCTCTGTTTGACCATGCCAGTATGGAACTGATCGGATAATAAATATCACTGACAACGATATTCGCTTCACTCCTCATAAGGCTCTTCAGATCCCTG
>DGEE01000145.1 GCA_002385815.1 Hungateiclostridiaceae bacterium UBA3934 | reverse complement strand
AGATGTGTATAAGAGACAGGGTATTATCATGGGTCTTGAATACTTCAGTCCCGCAGCCTTGGAAAAAGTGTACACTGCAAAGAAAAAGACCGTTGCCAGATACAACAGCGCTGACATAACCCATATGAAAACGAATAGCGATTCGATTCTCTGGAAAAATCTCCCGATCCTGATAAGCGTGGCCATGTTGAAAACGGGAAGAAACAGTTCAAGGCTTGCGGGATAAGGAAATACAAGTATGTAGGACAATGATCCCATTACAAGAAAAAATGAACTCAAGCCAATGGATATGAATCCCACACTTCTCACTTCCTTATAGCTCCCCAGAAACGGAGGAAGCATGAAAAGCACAATCAGTTCCACAAATATCGACGTTCTGTATAAACCCTTCAACACTATGTCTTTCAGACCGGTACCCAGTATCGGCATCAGATTGGTCAGATCAGCCCTGGGTATTGCCCCAAGCAGTATCAGAACATAACCTGCAGCTATAATCGGAGTTATTATCGCATTATGACGAACGATCGACTCGACCCCCAGATAACTGGCTGTCACCATCCCCGCAATGAAGAAAAACATCACATAGCTTAAAGGAGACGTGGGCAAAGATATGATTTTTATATCCTCAGAATATTCCCTCATCGTCAAGGCAGCCAACACCACTAAAACTCCTCCCAGGGCAAAGCCGGTGATGGCTTTGAGAATTTTCCCTCCCGCTATTCCCGCGATATCCAGTATGTCTTTCCCTTCAAATTTTTTATACATCCATATCAGCAGAGAATACGCCAGCAAAGTCACTGCACACGTAAAAACAGTCATAAGCCATCCTGCAGTTCCTGCATCTTCAACCGTCAACCTGTTGAAATACAGAAAGATCTTTGTACAGATAAGGTTGAGGATCAGCGCTATCGATTCCCATCTTCCGAATTTGATTTTATGCTGCATCTGCATAAGACTCCACCTGCTTCTGCTTTTTGCTTTACTTCTTTTTCTTCCCGTCCTGCTTCCATTGCATGCTATATTTGTCCTGCATCTTTTTCTTTTTTGTATTTAAATAGTCCGGCCTGTTCTCCATTTTCCATTCAGGCGCTTTGAAAATAACATTTTTGAACTTGTTGGATGTCCTGGGACCCAGCGGGGCCATGAAAGGTACTCCAAAGGATTTCAGGGCAGTAGACCAGCTGCCTGCTATGAACAGCCCCATCGTTATCCCCAGAAATCCGGCTAAGACTCCCAAAAAAATGAATGCAAACCGCAGGATCCTGATGGAATATGCCAGCGAATAGTTGGGGATAGCGAAGGACCCGATGCCTGTCACTGCTACTATTATGATCAGTATCGGACTGACTATATTTGCCGCAACCGCTGCCTGCCCAAGTATCAATGCTCCTATGATGCCCAGGGTGGGTCCTATGGGTCCCGGCACCCTTAGGCCTGCTTCACGAATAAGCTCGAAAGAAAGCTCCATCAGCAGTATTTCTACCAATGAAGGAAAGGGTACCTTTTCTCTCGATGCCTCTATAGCCAGCAGCAGATCTGTAGGTATCATCTCATGGTGATAGTTCGTGACGGCTACATACAGTCCAGGCAGCAGTAAAGCCAGAAAGCCCGCAATATACCGAATGTAACGTAACAGGTTTACATACGGGTACCTTATATAGTTATCCTCAGGCGAATGCATCAAATCATATGCGGTAATGGGTACCACCAGTACATTAGGTGAACCGTCGACGATGATAGCTACTCTTCCTGATACCAGCAGCTCTGAAACATAATCCGGCCTTTCAGTGGAGATCATTTGCGGAGACGGGTAGATCGTGCTGTCTTCTATTAGCTGCTCCAGTGCTCCTGCATCCAGCAGGTAGTCGACCCTGATGCCTTCCAGCCTTCTTCTGATCTCTGCCACCAGTGCTTCATTGACCACATCCTTAATATACATTATTGAGCACGGTGTCCTGCTTACTTTGCCCACCAGCACATCCTCAACTATCAGATCTTCGTCCTTCAGTCTTTTCCTGATCTGCGCACTGTTTGTCCTCAGCACCTCGTTGAACGCTTCCTGCGGGCCTTTTATTATAATTTCATTGTTGGGTTTTTCAATGCCTCTGTGATCCCACCCCTTCACATCTGCTGTGAAACAGACGGCCAATCCATCGACGAAAAGGGCACAGCCTCCGAAATTAACTTCTTCAACTGCCTTTTTGTAAGCTTTGTTGATGCTAACCTGACAGTGGGGCATCAGCTGGCGTACGATATAGTCCTCAAGGCTTTCAGCCGTATCTTTAAGCGGCATTATGGAATTTACCATCAGAGGTTTCAGTATATAGTTGTTGATGACTTCCCTGTCAGTCATGCCATCAAAAAAAATGATGAATGCTCTGACAGACATGCATCCATAAACTATATCAAATTCTCTCAGGATGATGTCGCTGTTCACCGGGATGCTGTAGACATCTTTCATATGCAGGAGATTTGCATTGATATCGCTTTTTACTTCATCTCCCGGTTCCGGAGGCTGGTCAGACTCAGCGATCTTTTTCTCCTTCACCTTTTCAAAGCTGTCATTTTCCTGACTCTTATTCCCGGCAGGCTTGCTGTCAGGTTTCAGTATGAATTTTTCCTGCTTTTCAGGCTCTTCAAAAAACAAATATTTTTTCAGCTGCCTGCTGATAAACGACAAGTTACAGCCTCCCATACGTACAGAATTCTTTATCCCGGCACTGGCTGCTACGGGCTAACCAGTATTCAGGCTGCGGGTTCTCCATCGCAATGCCCGGTTCAGAATGTCATGCCATATTGTGACCTTATTTGCCTGTTTTTATGCGACGTACAATACGGTCAGTATTGTTTGACAGACCCTCCGCAGTATGTTTTTACAACTGCACATATGGGCAGCTTCGTATGTATTATGATATCAGGAAGGGAAGGAAATATATGAATAGTCTGAACTCGATTTCTCCGGCAGGTCTTGCGGTATTGTCCGCACTGGTCGGTGTTGCTTTTGTTTTTGCATTGGACAATGAAAGCCTTGATGTGTTAGGAAACGTCTTTGTGGGGATTGGCGGTATAATGCTCATTGCTTCAGCACAGGGAGATTATCTGGATGAAATCGGGAAAATAAAGCAGCAAAAGGAGTTGCTTGAAAAACAACTGGAGGCTCTCAGCAAAAGGAGAGGCAATGCTTTGTTATGAATGCCATAAATGAATGCTTTGCGGACCGTGCCATACTAAAGATACTGAAAACTTCATCATCATAGCTTTGATTCAAGACATTTCTCATGAGATTTCGTATCTATTATCAGAAGTAATATTCCATAAACCGGAATAAGTCAGCCAGAGGCATTGTAAAATGATATGAGAGGTGATAGTAGTGAGAAACACCATCAAAACGATAGTTGCCATCGGTATCATTGCAGTTCTGGTGTATATAGCACTGAAACTGCTCGGCTTTGCGCTCAGAGTCGTTCTTCCGATAGCTATCCTTGCTTTTATTGCGTACATCATTTATGTACTGGTCACAGGAAGAAGACCGCGTTTTTGATAAACGGCGGGCAAAAATCGGCGAATTGAGCAGATAAGCAGTCCGCAAAAAAGAACATGATCAAATAAGTGCTTTACAACAGCGCTCTGTCTATGCTATAATTCATATGCATTGCCGGGGTGTAGCTCAGTTTGGTTAGAGTGCTTGCTTGGGGTGCAAGAGGTCGCCTGTTCGAATCAGGTCACTCCGACCATTGAAAATTGCGGGTCTTGCTGTTTTATCACTGTAGCAAACTGTTGTTTTCTACAGCAGTTTTACAGCAGTTGAGCCGTAAAACAGAATTCCTTTAGCGGGAGCTGGTGCCTCCTGCTAAAGAATTGATTCATCAGATAGCTCCTTTCGAGGGGCTATTTCCCTTTTCTATGGGCTGGATGAATAAAGTGCTCATTTTCTCTGCACCTTCCTTCTTCATGTCACTTGTCGAATGCCCATAAGCTTCCATTTCAAATGCCGGACTATCTTAAAAAGTTGGTATCTAAAATCAACATCAAATACCGTCCACTCATAATGAGGGTACGAAAAAACATCAATCAGAAAGATTGAATTTCCTGTTTATTCATATCATTAAGACATCGAAACGGTGAAGTACAGGCTTTGAGAAGATGGAAACCAAAAATCTGCTGGACTGAAAGGA
>DGEE01000124.1:17346-21462 GCA_002385815.1 Hungateiclostridiaceae bacterium UBA3934 | reverse complement strand
ATCAATGTCACGCACTCAACGTGTCCTGTCTACGAGAACAGGGCTTCAACAAAATCTTTCGCATTGAATGGCTGCAGATCATCTATCTGCTCTCCAACTCCGATAAGCTTGACTGGAAGGCCCAGATCCGCTTTGATGGCTATGATTATCCCACCTTTTGCAGTGCCGTCCAGCTTGGTGAGTACTATGCCGGATATATCGGTGACCTCGCTGAAAGTTCTCGCCTGTGAAACGGCATTCTGTCCGGTAGTGGCATCGAGGACCAGCAGGTTTTCACGCTTTGCATCTGGCATTTCCCTGTCGATTATCCGTGAAACCTTCCGCAGCTCCTCCATCAGGTTTTTCTTTGTATGGAGCCGGCCGGCAGTATCACATATCAAAACATCTGCTTTCCTTGCTTTAGCCGCCTGGATAGCATCGTAAACAACTGCAGCGGGGTCAGATCCCTCCTGCTGCCTTATGAGCTCGACACCGACCCTGTTTGCCCATACTTCAAGTTGATCTATGGCGGCTGCTCTGAAGGTATCCGCTGCAGCCAGCATGACCTTTTTGCCCTGTTTTTTCAGGGTATATGCTATTTTCCCAATGGATGTCGTCTTGCCAACACCATTTACACCGATTACCATGATCACGGCAGGTGACGGTTCTATATCGAGTTCCTGTGTTTCTTCTCCCAGTATCCCTACAAGGGATTCTTTTATCAGTTCCTTAATTTCCAGCGGATCTGTTATTTTTCTCTCTTTTACCTTGCTTCTTGTGTCATCAATTATACGGATAGCTGTATCGACACCGAGGTCAGCTGTAACAAGTACTTCCTCCAGCTCCTCGAACAGTTCCTCATCCACTTTCCCGAATGAGACCAACACCTGATCTATTCTTTCAGTTATACCCTTTCTTGTTTTAGCAAGTCCTTCCTTCAGCTTTCTGAAGAAACCCATTCTATCCCACCTTTTCTCCCATTTTCATTGAAATGATCTTTGATACGCCATGTTCCTGCATCGTAACTCCATACAGCATGTCTGATCCTTCCATGGTACCCTTCCTGTGTGTAACCACTATGAACTGTGTGTTGCAGGAATAATTCTTCAGGTATTCCACGAAACGATAGACATTGGCCTCGTCAAGGGCCGCCTCGATCTCGTCGAGCACACAGAACGGAGACGGCTTGAGTCTCAAAATGGCAAAAAGTAATGCGATGGCAGTAAACGCACGCTCCCCTCCGGACAGCAGCATCATGTTCTGAAGTTTTTTACCTGGAGGCTGCGCTTCTATTTCGATACCGCTTTCAAGCACATTCTCTTCATCCACCAACGTCAGACTTGCCCTTCCCCCATTGAAAAGCTCCCTGAAAACATCATTGAAGTTTTTGTTTATCAGCTTGAACTGCTCCAAAAACTGTTTTTTCATGATCGAAGTCATTTCAGCTATTACACGCAGCAGCTTTTCACGTGCCTGCTCCATGTCATTTCTCTGGTTGGTCATAAACTCATAGCGGTCTTTTGTTTTTATATAATCATCTATGGCAGCTACATTTATCGGCCCCAGCTCTTTTATCATATTTTTGATCTCATTTATCCTTCTTTGCGCGCTCGTCAGGCTTCCCACATCTTTTTTCAGTTCCATGGCAGATGAATATGTCAGTTCGTATTCATTCCATATCCTGTCCTGAAGAGCTTCCATTTCAGCCTCGAGTCTCGTTTTCCTGACTTCCGTCCTTGAATACTCTTCCTGGAGCAGAAGTATGGTTTTATTCGTATCATTTATTTTATTTACTATATCGTAAATGTCTTCCTCAAGTATCTTCCTTTCCTCAGTCAACCTGTCTATCTCGAATGACCTGCCAGATCTCTCTTCGCTGTGTTTCTTTATCCTTGCATTCAGGCCTTCGATCTGCTCTTCCAGCTTCTTGATCTCCTCCCTGAATCTTTCCTGCTCGCTTTCCTTTTTTGTGATGCTCATGACCATGTTCTCTTTCTCCGTATGGATACGGTCGGAACTCTCGTTCACTCCGGCTATGCTTTCCTTTATGGAGTTGACCGATATCTTGTAGTCAGTTATATCTGTGTGCAGAGCATCGCGGGCGGCCTGATCTTCCTTATGCTTCTCCTGGAACTCCGCCACGGTTTTCTTGGCTTCGCTTATTTCTTCTTCTATTTGCAGCAGTTCAAGTTCATATTTTGTCAGCTCATTCCCGGTTTCTTTTATTTCCCGCTCCAATTGCTCCTTTTCCTGCCTGAGCATCTCCATCCGCGCGGTAAGCTTTTCCAGATTTTCGTCTGTCTGCGCCAAATGACTCTCGTCTCTTATTTTGACCAACTCATTGTTTTTGATTTCATTTTCAATGGAAGATATATCAGAATCAATTCGTGAAATATCCTCTGTGAGCTGTTTGATATCTTTGCTCACCCCAGTTTCCTGCTGCCTGAGAGATTTCAGTTCTTCGTCCAGTTCACTGATTTCCCTGTTTCTCGTTAAAATGCCTGTACCTCTGTTCTCAAGGCTGCCACCTGACATTGCACCGCCTGTATTGAGCAGATCTCCGTCAAGGGTGACTATCCTGAAGGAATACCTGAATTTTCGCGCCATTTTGATGCCATTGTCCAGATTATCAATGACGACGACCTTACCCAGCAGATTTCTTATGATCCCGGTATATACAGAGTCATGACTGACCAGCTCTGATGCGACTCCGCAAAAGCCTTCACATTGTTTAATGCGCGCCATCGTCTGGTTATCAAAACCTCTTCCTTCCACAGAGCGGATGGGCAGGAACGTAGCCCGCCCCAGTTTGTTCTTTTTCAGGAACTCTATCGCCTTTTTTGCATCTTCTTCGGTTTGTGTTACTATGTTCTGGAGCGCTCCTCCAAGTGAGATCTCAATAGCCGTCTCATACTTCCTGTCAACTTCTATCAGCTGCGCCAGTGCTCCATGTATCCCTCTGCCGAACTGGGGTGAAGCATGGCAGGCCTGGAGCACTTCCCTGACGCTCCTGTTGTAGCCTTCCAGTTTCTGCTCCATTTCCCTGAGAGTCCTGACTCTGGAACTTTTGGATTGTATATCAGAATTGATTTTCGCCTGTTTCATCCTGAGCTCTGAAAGCATTTTGTCAGTTTCCTCACGCTCGCGAAACAGGCCTGAGAGCTTCTCTTTGTGCCCTTTGATATGCTGTTCCGCATTTCTTATGCTTTCGGTCAGCTCTTCCTTTTTCATTTTCTCTCTGTCTTTTTCCACTACATTTTGATAAACCTCAGTATCAATGCTCCTCTGACGTTTTTGCATGTTTTCTATGTGCGACCTGAGATTGCTTATCTGGAGCTTTTTATCCGATTGTATGTCCATTTTGTCCATGATTTCGGACTTCAGCAATTCTATGCTTCTCTCTTCTTCATCCAGTGTTTTGAGCAGCTCTTCCATCTGCTTTTCAAATCCGGCCAGTTTGGCACTATACTCTTCAAGCTGTCTTTCCAGATATTTCAACCTGTCTTTCTTTCCTGCTTCTTCAGTTTCCAGTACTTCTATCTTCTCTCTCAGCTCTGCTTTTTCAGTATCCAGCCTTTCGATATTCTGCATGAGATTCGCTATCTTTTCCTGGTTGAGCTTTATTTCGGAACTGCAGCGCTCGAGATTCCCTTCCATTTCATAAAACAACTGTTTTGCCTCTTCAAGCCGTTCATCCATCGACTTGAGCAAATCGGTTTTCTCTTTGTTGGAGCGGGTGATCTCATCGAGTTTATTGTTTTCATCATTGATCTGGTCCTGGACGGTTTTTAGCTGCTTGTCCATCACTTCCAGCCTGTCCCGGAATTTTTTCATGCTGTCGAGATACACATTGACCTCAAGAACCTTCAGTTCTTCTCGCAAATCCAGGAATCTGCGCGCTTTTTCAGATTGCTCCCTGAGAGGCTCCAACTGGGATTCCAGCTCTGCTATGATGTCATTGATTCTTTCAAGGTTTTGCCTGGTTAGCTCCAGTTTTTTCTCTGCATCATGCTTTCTGACTTTGTATTTCATTATCCCGGAGGCTTCTTCAAATATCTGCCGACGGTCCTCCGAACGCGTACTGAGGATCTCATCTATCCTTCCCTGCCCTATGACTGAATACCCGTCTCTGCCGAT
>DGEE01000124.1:16731-17198 GCA_002385815.1 Hungateiclostridiaceae bacterium UBA3934 | reverse complement strand
GAACGATATACTCTGCGTGTTATTGCAACTTCTTCATAATCTATGGGAAGTGTTGAGTCGGAATTGTCGAGGACTATGGTGACTTCAGCAAAACCGAGGGGTTTTCTGTGCTCGGTGCCTGCAAAAATCACATCCTCCATTTTGCTTCCGCGAAGTGTTTTGACGCTCTGTTCCCCGAGGACCCATCTTATGGCATCCGCTATATTGCTTTTGCCGCTGCCATTCGGCCCGACTACCGCTGTGATGCCGCAATTGAAATCCAGTTTTATTTTTTCAGCGAAGGATTTGAAGCCCTGCATCTCAAGTCGCTTTAAGTACAAATGGATCCCTCCGATTGTCATAAGTGCATATTCATTTTAACATAATTTTGGGCTTATTCAACAAATTTTCAAAGTGTATTGCCAAAGCCAGTTGGAGCAAATGAACTGATCAGCAGCTGTTCGCGAAGCAGCCCCAGATGGCTTGAT
>DGEE01000124.1:0-16532 GCA_002385815.1 Hungateiclostridiaceae bacterium UBA3934 | reverse complement strand
CACTTACTCGTAAAACATCTTCGTCATAGACTCAGAAAAGTCGTGCGGATGGCCAGTCAAGACATCATTGGCTGCAAGTGTTACAGACGCGACCGGGTCATGCTGCTCGAATGAGGCACCAGGCACCACAACCGGCAGCAGGGATGCTGGCGGCGCTGGTCCCGAGCCATGGACGGCGAGTGACCTGCGCCCTCATTGGAGCAAGTGAGCTGGTCAGCAGCTGTTCACGAAGCAGCCCCAGATGGCTTGATGGTCATCTGTACGACACTACAGCATCTATACCTTTTAGCACTTACTCGTAAAACATCTTCGTTGATGATGTGGAAGATATCGCATGACATATTATTTCCCCGGAAAGTTTCGGGTCAGGAACGACCCTGACATCTGCAAAGCCATATTTACTCTTCAGCGCCTCTATATTCGACCTCTTCTGTCCTATTACATCAGAAACATTAGAAATGCCTGTATGGATGATAAGCTCACGTGCCTCGGCAAGCCCCTGAGAGTCTATTATCCCCATGATCCTCTTCAGTGCCACCCTTGCCTGTGCCAACTGTCTGAATGCCGGGTGCATCGGCCCGGCCACCACATCCGAACCACTGCCCTCTCTTATATTCTCAGTGGGCTGAAGTCCGACTCTGATCACATTGATACCTTTGTCTTCAAACATCATCAGCAGTTCAGCACACAGGTCGACAGCCTCTTCAAGGCTCTGAGGCTTATATCTCCCCTCATTCATAAGCCTTTCGAGACCTGTATCCTTAATAACCAGCACAGGATATATACGAACCAGATCAGGTGACAATGCAATTACCTGGCGTGCCGTTTCTATACACTTCTCCCTCGTATCTCCGGGCAAACCCGTCATGATCTGGATACCCAGCCTGAATCCCATATCCTTTATAAGCTTTGCAGCCTTATGGACCACCACTGAATCGTGGCCTCGCAGACTGTTCCTCAGCACTTCATCGTCAAGGCTCTGTACTCCCAGTTCGATAGTTCTGACTCCGTACTTCTTCAGCAGTCTGAGAGTATCTTCATCGATTCGGTCAGGCCTTGTGGAAATGCGTATTTCTTCAATCCTGCCAGCAGAAACATAACTCCATGCTTTGCTCAGGAATACTTCCTGCTGCTCTTTGTCTATTGCCGTAAAGCTGCCGCCATAAAAAGCTATTTCGGTGAAAGTATCCCGGCCTATGGTGCCGAGATATGTATTGACCGTTTCATCTATCTTTTCCGGTGTCATTTCTTCCAGTTGACCGCTTATCTTTTTTTGATTGCAGAATATGCAGTCATTGGGACATCCCTTATGTGGCACGAATATGGGTATTATCACATGCCTTTTGCTCATTTCCCCACCTTCATTTTATCGATGGCATCCTTCGCAGCATTCTGCTCTGCTTCCTTTTTGCTCCGTCCGGTTCCTTTCCCATATGGTTTCTCTCCAACAAGGACCTGTGCTGTGAATACCTTGTTGTGATCAGGTCCCTTTTCGTTCAGTATCCTGTAGGAGATCCTCTGATCACCTTTTTTCTGGACGATTTCCTGGAACATGGTTTTATAATCTTTGAATACATCTATCCTCTCGAGATCCAGATAGATTTCTTTCATAGTCTTCAATATGAATCTTCTGGCTTCTGATATGCCACCGTCTATATAAATGGCGCCTATCAATGCCTCAAAGGCATCAGACAAAATAGATGAGCGGTTTCTGCCTCCGGTGTTTTCCTCGCCCTTACCGAGGAACAGATAATCCCCGAGCCGGATTTTTTCAGCACATCTCGTGAGCGATGATTCACACACTATGGCTGCTCTCATCTTAGTCATTTCCCCTTCCGGCAGTTCAGGGCAGTTCCTGTAGATATAGTCGCTCGTGACAATGTTCAGCACCGAATCTCCCAGAAACTCCAGCCTCTCATTGCTTTTAATATCAGCAGCTTTTCTCTCGTTGGCATAGGAGCTGTGAGTGAGGGCAAGTACAAGATTTCCCCGATCTCTGAATCTGTAGCCTATCACTTCTTCCAGTCCATTCAGTTTGTTCCTGTTCTCAGTTATGATTTTTTCCAGCATTTGCAGTCACCTTTTTCACTGTTTCGGTTCATCAGCACCCTTAATCCATTCCATGGATTCCGCTCAAAAAATTGTCAGCCATCAAAAATGCAAAGGCAGGAAGTCACATCCCCGCCTTTACAGATTTTACCCCATATTCTGTTTGTAAGCAAACTCTTTCAACAAAGAAATATTTCCCATCTGCAGTATTATCTGCTGAACTTTTTAAATACCACTGCGGCATTGTGTCCACCGAAGCCAAGGGCATTCGACAGAGCATATTTGATATCGGCTTCTCTTGCCTTGTTGGGAACATAGTCCAGATCGCATTCCGGATCAGGATTGACCAGATTTATGGTAGGCGGTATGATGCCTTCCCTGAGCGCCATTGTTGTTATAATGGCCTCGATTGCTCCCGCAGCTCCCAGCAAATGTCCAGTCATCGATTTGGTCGAGCTGACAGCCAGTTTATAGGCATGGTCGCCGAACACATTTTTTATAACTTTTGTCTCACAGGGATCATTTATCGGTGTGGATGTCCCATGAGCATTGATGTAATCGATATCCTCCGGTTTGATACCTGCATCACTGATGGCAAACTGCATGGATTTGATGCCACCTTCGCCGTCAGGTGAAGGTGCAGTTATGTGATAAGCATCGCAGGTACAACCGTATCCGACTACTTCTCCCAGAATTTCAGCGCCGCGCTTTACAGCATGCTCATATTCCTCCAGGATCAGTATCCCGGCTCCTTCACCCATGATGAAACCATCGCGGTCCCTGTCAAACGGCCTGCAGGCAGAGGACGGATCCGGATTGGTCGAGAGTGCCTTGTTTGAACAAAAGCCGGCAAATGAAAGCGGGGTTATAGCCGATTCCGCTCCTCCAGTCACCATTATGTCGGCATCTCCACGCTGGATCACTTTGAATGCGTCACCAATTGCATTGTTACCGGAAGCACAGGCAGTGACGACACATTCATTGAAACCCTTCAGATTATATTCTATGGCTATCCTTGCTGCAGCCATGTTCGCGATCATCGAAGTAATGAAAAACGGACTGATCCTTCTGGCGCCCTTCGTCATCAATACAACTTGCTGTTCTTCCAGTGTTCTGATCCCACCGATACCTGAAGCCACTATCGCTCCGGCCCTGAAGCAGTCTTCCTTTTCCATGTCGAGTCCTGACATTTCAAATGCCATTTTTGCAGCGGCCATCGCATATTGTGTGAATGAATCCATTCTTTTTGCTTCTTTTTTGTCAATAAAATCGGTGGGCTCAAAATCCTTGATTTCAGCTGCCACTTTTGCTTCATAATCTGAAGTGTCAAATTTTGTAACGAGACTGATGCCATTTTTACCATTGCGTATGGAGTCCCAGAAACGGTCAAGACCTGATCCCAGTGAATGAACGACCCCCATACCTGTTATTACAACACGCTTTTTCATCTAACTCCTCCTATTGACAGCTTTGTGCCAAATTCAGTTCATATATGGAAAATGAGGCCATAGTATCATTTGATTTGCCAAAGCAGGTCAAAAGTTAAAAAAGTCCCTTTTGGGGACTTTTTTATGTGTTATTTCTGATGTAATTAACGGCATCTCCAACGGTTGATATCTTTTCTGCCTCACTGTCAGGAATTTCAATGTCGAATTCCTCTTCGAGAGCCATGATCAGTTCGACGATATCAAGTGAATCAGCACCCAGATCGTCTATGAAGGATGATTCCAGCTTAACCTCATCATCTTCAACACCCAACTGCTCAACTATTATTTTCTTTACCTTATCGAATACCATAAGTTCACCTCCTCCCAAAGAGGTAATATTTATTACCCTGTAAAAGCCGTTCCTGATTGACTTATACGCAATCGGCCCAACTTATACATAACACATAAAGATATTATTACATAACCAGTCCGCCGTCAATATCAATTACTTGTGCAGTTACATATGATGCACCGTCTGAAGCAAGGAATGCAACAACATTTGCCACATCTTCAGGTGTCCCGAACCTTCCGAGTGGTATGTTTTCAAGGTATTTTTCCCTGATCTCCTCAGGCAGTACATCTGTCATCTGGCTCTGTATCAGACCCGGAGCTACTGCATTGCATGTGATCCCTTTTGGTGCAAACTCCTTGGCCGTGGTTTTTGTCAATCCTATCAGGCCAGCCTTCGAAGCGGAGTAGTTGGCCTGCCCTCTATTGCCATATCTTCCGGCAACTGAGGCAATATTGACGATTCGTCCGTATTTCTGTTTTATCATTTGCTTTGCTGCAAATTTAGTGCACAAAAATGCACCCTTGAGATTGATATCCAGTACCAGATCCCAATCTTCCTCTGACATCATGGCCATCGGTTTGTCCTTTGTAACTCCAGCATTGTTCACAAGGATATCCAGGCTTCCAAAAGACTCCACAGCCGTGCTGATCATAGCCTTGACATCATCCTGATTTCTGACATCACCCCTTGTCACTGCTACTTTATACCCTGATTTTCTAAGCTCCTCAGCCGTCTCATCAAGTGCTTCTGACGATGGTATGTCGTTGAGAACGATATTTGCACCCAAAGAAGCCAGCTTTATTGCTATCGCCTTGCCCAGACCCCTGGCAGAGCCTGTTATCAAGGCAGTCTTTCCTTTTAGCTGCATCATACCTGCCTCCTGTTTATTTCATTATTTCAGCTAGAGTTTTTTCAAGCGATGCCAAATCTTCAACGTTATAACTCTTTGCTTCCTTATCTATCTTCTTCACAAATCCACTGAGGACTTTACCCGGACCAATCTCTACAAAAGTGTCAGCTCCCTGTTCGATCATGAGCCTTATGGTATCTTCCCAAAGCACGGGACTGCATACCTGTCTTGCGAGAAGGTCTTTTATCTCCGCCGGAGACTCCGGGATCTCAGCTGTCACATTAGCTACAAGCGGGATTTCGAAATCTTTAAACTGTATGTTTTCTAGCTCCGCATACAGTTTGTCCCTTGCCGGTATCAGCATGCTGCAGTGGAAAGGAGCACTGACGGCAAGCGGTACGGCTCTTCTGGCGCCTTTTGCCTTGCAAAGCTCCATTGCTTTCTCGACAGCATTTATCTCACCTGCTATTGCGATCTGACCAGGACAGTTGAAATTCGCAGGTTCCACAACACCATACTGTGAGGCTGTGCTGCAGCATTCAAGCACGTCTTCTCTGGAGAGACCGATGATCGCAGCCATCGTACCGACTCCTAGCGGAACAGCCTCCTGCATGTATTTTCCTCTTTTCCTTACAAGTGATACAGCTGTCCTGAAGTCCATCGTGCCCGATGCTACATGGGCTGAATACTCTCCAAGACTGAGCCCTGCTGTGATATCCGGCTTTATACCTGCTTCGAGAAGGGGCATCAGGCAGGCCACACTTGCCGTCACGATGGCCGGTTGTGTGTTCTCTGTTATTCTCAGCGTCTCGTCATCACCTTCGAAAATCATTCCTCTCATATCGATGCCAAGAGCTTCATTCGCCTGATCGAATATTTCTGATGCGGCTTTATATTCACAAGCTATTTCCTTCCCCATCCCTATATATTGAGCTCCCTGTCCGGGGAAAATGAATGCCAGTTTACCCATGCTAATTCCTCCAAGGCCGTAGTATTATAGTGTGGTGTTATTTGCTCCACCTCAAAAGTGCAGAACCCCACGTCAGCCCGCCACCGAAGCCTACAAGCACCAGATTATCCCCTTTCATGATGCGTTTTTTCCTGTACGCATCATCCATGGCCACAGGTATCGAAGCAGAGGATATATTGCCATACTTCCGGATAGTGGTGTAGACCTTCTCCAGAGCTACCCCCAGCCTTTTGATCGCACTTTCGATGATCCTGCTGTTTGCCTGGTGAGGTATTATGTATTTTACATCATCCAATGTAATGTCTGAAATTTCCAAAAGCTTTTCTGTCGCATATGGCATCATTTTTACTGCGAACTTGAATACTTCATGCCCATCCTGGTACAGCGCGATTTTATTCTCGTAATCCTTCCTTTTCTCGACTTCCTCATCAGGCATATAAAAGCACGGGATAGTTATCAGGTTCCCTTTTGTACCGTCGGAACCAAGATATGTCGACAATATGCCATATCCTTCCTCTACCTTGCCCAGAACCACTGCTCCTGCTCCATCACCGAAAAGAACACAGTTCTTTCTGTCCTTCCAGTCGACTGCCTTTGTCATCCCTTCGCTGCTGACCATGAGTACATGCTTATAATAGCCCGTTTCTATGAACTGCTTAGCAATAGTTATCCCATATATGAAGCCGGAACATGCAGCCATTACGTCAAATGCTGCTGCATTCACGGCACCTGTTTCCTTTTGAATAATACATGAGGTAGACGGGGTTAGATAATCCGGTGTGGTGGTAGATACCAATATCAGATCGATTTGCTCCGGTGATATGCCTGAGTCTTCGATTGCCTGCCTGGCTGCTTTTACAGCCAGAGTATATATGGGCGTTTCCTTGTCAATTATCCTTCTTTCTGAAATACCTGTTCTTTTGATAATCCATTCATCTGAAGTATCGACCATTCTCTCAAGGTCTGAGTTGGTCAAAATTCTTTCTGGGACGCAGCTTCCTATACCTAAAATGCCAACGCTTACGTTCTCGTTTTGTCTTTTCGCCATCAATTGCAACCTCCATCTTTTCGACACTGTTGCGTATTTCATCAAACACTGAGCTGTTTGCGAGGTTCAGTGTCTTGAAAATGACATTCCTGATGGTTTTTTCATCAGAATTGCCATGACTCTTTATTACGAGTCCATTAACACCGAGTACCGGCGCGCCTCCGTCTTCTGACGGATCGATCATCTTTTTGAAGGCCTTCATGTCTTTCATAACGAACAGGGTCGATATTTTGGAGAAAATGTTTTTTGTCAGCATCCCCTTTAAGAACCCTGCGAAAAAAGACCCGGTCCCTTCAAGGAACTTCAGCATCACATTGCCGACATATCCGTCACATACTGCAACATCGACATTCCCCAAAGGGATATCCTTTCCTTCGATATTGCCCACAAAATTCAAATCTGACGATTTAAGCAGTGAGTAAGCCTGTTTGAGTATTTCAGTGCCTTTTTTGGCTTCCGTGCCCATGTTCACCAGACCTACTCTCGGGTTATCCATATTGAACAACCCTTTCATGTATGCTGAACCAAAAATTCCAAACTGTATGTAATTAATAGGTTTACATGTAGTGTTCAGACCTGCGTCTATAAGAAGACACTTTCCCGCTTTAGTAGGGATCATGGCTCCCAGTGCCGGTCTGTCAACGCCCTTCAGTCTCCCGAGAATGAACAGTGCTCCAGTGAGTAAAGCTCCGGTGCTTCCTGCAGACAAAAAGGCGTCTCCCTTACCTTCCTTCAGCATATTGAAACCAACAACCATCGAAGAATTCTTTTTTCTTCTTATGGCGCGTGTCGGAACATCGTCGTTGGTTATCACTTCTTTTGCGTGTATTACCTCGATCCTGTCGCTTTTGAAATTCCTTTTTTCCAGGATCCTTTCTATCTGCTCTCTATCACCTATAAGCGCGAGTTCAAAGCCATCCCGCATCTTCACCGCATCAATGCTTCCATTGACGATGGCATCCGGTGCATAGTCGCCACCCATAGCATCTACCAATATTTTCAATTCACTTCACTCCCGTATATTACTGCAGATCCAAACTTGTATCTACACTAATTAAAATACTATTTTTCCAGGGGTTTTTCAAGGGAGACAAGTATGAATTTACCTCTGAACATCTCGACCTGCTTTTCGTAGATCTTGACCCATACTATGTACTTGCTCCCCCTGATCTGCCTGACCTCGGCCTTTGCCACAAGTCTTGTACCAGAATATACGGGATTCTTGTATTTGATATTCGCAACGCCCACAAGAGCGACATCTGCATCGATCACAGCTATAGCCAGAGATTCAGCCAGTGAATAGATATAATGACCTCTTATGATTCTGGTTCTTTCAAAAGCCATCGAATCATCGGTTTCCAGGATGGACACACCATATTTCCCCAATGTGATGTCTATCAGTTCTCCAATGATCTCTCCACCCTGAAGCGACTTGACTTTGCTGTAATTCTTTTCTGCTACGTCCTTTATCCTCTCTCTGAGCTCCGGAATACCCATTTCGAGCCTGTCAAGCCTTATCGTAGGCACACTCACGCTAAAGAGCTCTGCCAGCTCTTCATCTGTGAGAAAAGGATCTTCTTTCAGTTTTTCTGCTAATTCCTGCTGCCTTTCTTTTTTCAATAAGGATGAACGGCTCATTTCGTCAAACACCTGCTTTGCATGCTTTAGTCATATAATTATTACCTGATACTATGTCCTATTACTAAAAGTATATAATATATTTTCAAAGTATGCAACATATTTATAAAAAAAACGAGGAAAGAAACTCTTCGCCTTTCGGCAGGTTCTCTCCCCGTCGGATATCGGATCCGGTTTTCAGTTGAATACATTTATTACATTGAGATTCTTCTTGATATAGTCATACAATGAATAAACTGTTACCACCACAGCGAGGAACATGGCATAATCGTCGAATGGAAAGCTTGTGAACAGACTGATCGGGAAGTTGTTGAGCAGTGCAGCGACTATCGCTATATCCTGAAGCACAGTCTTGAGTTTGCCGAGATTGCTGGCGGCTATGACTATGCCTTCGCCTGCCGCTACCAGCCTCAGACCTGTCACGATAAACTCCCGGGAGATAATGATCATAGCGATCCATCCGTTGATGTCACCGTTCTGCACCAGGGCCAGCAGCGCAGCTGTCACCAGAAGCTTATCTGCTATAGGATCCAGGAACTTGCCAAACCTTGTCACCAGCTTCCTCTTTCTTGCGATATATCCGTCCACAGCATCAGTGCTCGATGCTATAATGAAAATACCTGCAGCCACATAACGCCCAAAAGACGCTAGAAAATCATTGACAGCAAGCATCTGTGGCTTCATGAAGCTTAGGAAACCGGCGTTGATGATCGATTCAGGTATAGGGATGATGAAAACCATCAATATAGGAACCAGCATTATTCTGGAAAGCGTTATCTTATTCGGTAGATTCATGCTGTGCCTCTCCTGTTAAATCATATTCTCCTGTGTCAAGTATCCTGACATTTGTAAACTGGTTAAGTTGCAGGGGCTCTTCGCTCGTAAAATAAATCAATCCATCTATTTCCGGTGCTTCAGCATAACTTCTTCCATAGTAGAATATCCCGTCGTCTGCAATACCTTCCACAAGCACTTTATATGTCTTCCCGAGCCTTTGCTCGTTCAGTCCGGCGGATATCCGTTTCTGGATCTTCATGATCTTGTTGTATCTCGACCTTTTCACCTTTGATGGTATCTGATCAGCCATATTGTATGCCGCCGTACCTTCTTCTTTAGAATACATAAATGTGCCAAGTCTGTCAAACCTATATTTCTCTACAAATCCGACCAGAGCTTCGAAGTCTTCTGCGGTCTCTCCGGGGAAACCAACTATCAGAGTCGTTCTGATAACTGCTTCGGGGATCTCTCTCCTGATCGTATCAATTAGTCTGCATATATCTGAACTATTGCCCCTCCTGCCCATTTTCCTGAGTATTTCCTGACTGGCATGCTGTATGGGTATATCGAAATATTTACATACTTTATCATTCGAAGCTATCTCTTTTATCAATGGCATATCTATCTCTTCCGGATAGCAGTAAAGCAGTCTGATCCACTCGATACCTTCTATTCTGCTCAGTTTCCGTATCAACTCAGTGAGCATTTTTTTGCCATAAATATCTATACCATATCTGGTAGTGTCCTGTGCTGTAACAATCAGCTCCTTGAATCCTGCAGCGGCAAGCCTGCCTGCTTCATCGATGATCGATTCCATTTTTCTGCTTCTGTAAGGCCCCCGCAGGCTCGGGATTATACAGTAGGTACAGCAGTTATCGCAGCCCTCTGCTATCTTCAGATAGGCATAACTTTTTCCTGTGGCAATAATGCGTTCGCCGTCAAGGTAGGATATATCTCTCAAGTCCCCGTATCTTGACACGCGCTTTCCGCTGTAAGCTTCCTTTATAACAGAAACTATTTCGTGATAACTTCCTGTGCCCAGCACGGCATCCACCTCAGGTATCTCTTCGAGTATTTCCTCACGGTATCTTTCTGCCATGCATCCGGTTACAATAAGCATTTCACATTTGCGGTCCTTCAGCATTGCCATTTCAAGGATCGTGTTTATCGACTCCTGTTTTGCACTCTCTATAAAACCGCATGTATTTATTATGATAATATCTGCATCTTCAGCTTCACTGACTATTTCATATCCTTCGGATTTCAGCATCCCCAGCATCAGTTCGCTGTCCACCAGGTTCTTGGGACAGCCCAGAGACACCAGTCCGATTTTTCTGCTCAAATATAACACTCCCCGTTATCCCTGTTTTGTATAATATACAGCATATATCATATTTTCACAACAAAAAGAAAAACCATCCATCCGTACTTCTTCCAACAGCGAAAAACAAAAGGTGCCGATGACACCTTTTCATAACCTGTTGAATTTTGCCGGCATTTCTGTTATCTGCCTCATGACGGGATAAAACACGCAATTGGGATCACACTTCATCAACAGGCTCCACATTAGGCTCCACATTGAATTCCCTGAGCACTTCTCTGATGGTATAGGAGTCGAATCCCCTGTGAGCCAGGAACATGTAAGCTTTTTTCTTTATCTTCTCATCGTTCAGATCGTACTTGCCAAATTTTCTTTTAATCAGGCTCCTTGCCACGTCAGAGTCCTCGAACTTCCAGTCACCCAGCACCTCATCAGCTGTTTCCTCCGGGATGCCCTTCGACAGCAATTTATTCTTCAGCATCCTTTTGGACATTGGCTTGAGCTTGCTTCTGTCGAATACGTATTTCTGTGCATAGAGCTTATTGTTTATATACCCGATAGCCTTGAGTTCTTCGATAACACGAGAGATACATTCCCGGTCATATCCATCACTTTTCAATTTGTCCCGGACCTCCTGCTCGGTCCTGATCTTAAGTGACAGGTATCTGACTGCTCTCGCCTTGGCTTTCTGGAAATTCACCGTGTTTTTGATATATTCTATGGTCTCTTCCGTAATCTCGGATTTTTCGTAGAGATTCAGCGAGAGATAATCCTCTTCGGAAATGGTAAAGGAAAACTTTCCATCTATGAATACTGAAAGCTTGTCCTTATGCTTCCTGCTTCTTTCTATCGATGTTATCACCATTGGCTGTCACCTCCCGCATCGTCTCCGGATCTGCTCTTACTAAGCATCCGCATCAGCGTCTTCAATGCTGTCCTTTTCCGGACCTAATGCACCGGCGCTGCTTGCAAATGCCTGCTTGCAGTTTTCTCTTATCTTCATTTCGATCTCATTTGACAGTTCGGGGTTTTCCTTGAGGAACTGTTTGGCGTTTTCTCTGCCCTGGCCTATCCTCTGTCCGTTATAAGAATACCAGGATCCGCTCTTGTTCACTATATCCAGACTGACGCCTACATCAAGTATGCTGCCTTCTTTCGATATACCGGCTCCATACATGATATCGAACTCAGCTTCCCTGAAAGGTGGTGCTACTTTGTTCTTTACAACCTTGACTCTGGTTCTGTTTCCTATGATTTCTGTACCCTGTTTCAGAGATTCTATCCTTCTGACATCCATCCTGACAGAGGAATAGAATTTCAACGCCCGTCCTCCTGGTGTTGTTTCGGGATTTCCGAACATGATGCCGACCTTTTCTCTGAGCTGATTGATGAATATAGCTGTGGTTTTTGACTTGCTCACCACTCCTGCAAGCTTTCTGAGAGCTTGTGACATCAGCCTTGCCTGCAGTCCCACATGGGCGTCTCCCATTTCACCGTCTATCTCCGCTTTGGGCACCAATGCAGCCACAGAGTCTATTATAATCACATCTATAGCTCCACTCCTGACAAGTGCTTCTGCGATCTCAAGCGCCTGCTCTCCTGTATCCGGTTGAGATACGATGAGGTTATCGATATCGACACCCAGCTTTTTGGCATATGCAGGATCAAGCGCATGCTCTGCATCGATGAATGCAGCATCTCCGCCCAGTTTCTGTGCTTCTGCTACTATATGCAGGGCAACAGTCGTCTTTCCTGAGGACTCAGGTCCGAATATCTCGACTATCCTCCCTCTGGGAACACCGCCCACACCGAGAGCTATGTCGAGACCAATGGCACCCGTGGGTATCGTTTCGATGTTCAAATGGGCTTCTTCACCCAGCTTCATGACAGCCCCCCTGCCGAACTGCTTCTCTATCTGGCTCAGCGCTATCTCCAATGCCTTCTTTCTTTCCAACATTTGAGCAGACCTCCTTAATCTGAATGAACGAACACTTGTTCTGAGTAAAATTATATATTATTTCTCGGGAATAGTCAATAATAATATAACATATTTTTACATTTTTAATCTCTGCTTAATATTATTCACCATATATATCGCATCCTGCGACTTCAAAAACAGCATCATTATTATATAAACAGCGCATCCTGCGATTATTTCCAGGACCAGATATGCCAGCTGAAGTGCTTTGCCTCCCGGATACGGCACGACCTCCTGGATGATCCACAATACCGCACCCATCAAAGCTGCAGACGGTACAGCCCTGGACAGGAAGCCGGCGAACATGCCACCATTTATCCCTTTCATCCTCTTTTCCATGAGTATGAGCAGTATGGCAGCGTTCACAAGACTTGCTATCGAGTATGAAAGTGCCATCCCTGCAGCTCCGAGATCCGTATGTCTGTAAAAGACATATCCCAGCACAAGATTGAGGATCACAGAGATCATACCCGCAGCAAGGGGCGTCCTGGTGTCCTGCGCTGCATAATACGCTCTGTTCATTATCGTCACAGTTGAATAGGTGATCATGGATATGCAAAAGAATCCGAGTATAGCTGCCACAAATGGTACGTTTTCTTCAGTGAACCTTCCTCCCCACTTGAACACAGCCCTGACTATCTGCTCCCTCAGAACCAGGAATCCTGCTGCGGACGGTATTGCGAAAAACAATGCGGATGTCAGGGATTTCATTAGCAGCGTTTTATACTCGCCATATTCCTTCGTTACAAATTTTCCGGACAGTGACGGAAGCACTGCTGTCCCTATTCCTACGGCAAAAATGCCATGAGGCAGCTGCCACAGCGTGTTTGCATTCCTGAATGCTGAAAGGCTTCCTTCTGCGGTACTTAGGCTGACAAATGCGGTGGCAATGACTGTATTCAGTTGTGATGTCGAGGAATTGAGCAGCGAAGGCACAGCCTGACCGAACAGCTTACGGAAAGACTTGTCGCCGAAACTTATCACCGGCCTGTAATACCTGAACTTCTTTATGGAAAACATCAGCTGAAGCAAAAAATAAGCAAAGGCACTCAGTGTCACAAGCCCGGCTACTTTTATCATGCTTTGAGGGTCTGTATCTGCAAACAGGTATATACTGACGGCACAGCCCATATTGTATATGGAAGGTCCGAAGGCCGCTGCTGCGAACTTCTTATATGAATTGAGCACCCCATTGCATATACCTGCCATCATCAGGAACAGAACCGATGGGAACAGTACTCTTGACAGCTTTACGGCAAGTTCTTTCGTTTGCGGGTTGCTGTCAGTGAATCCCGGTGCCACTGCCGGTATTATTTTATCTGCAAAAACCATACCGAAAAGACAAATGAGCACCATGACCACAAAAAGAACGTTCATTAGGGAACTGGTAGCCTGCCAGCCTTCTCTTTCCTCGCCTTTTTCGACCTTTCCTGACAAAAAGGGTACCAGTGCTGCAGATATCGTGCCTCCAACAAGCAGCATGTACACTATGTCAGGTACTGTGAATGCAGCAACGTATGCATCCTGCACCCAGCTAAGCCCTACTTTCCATGAAAGCACTGTTTCACGAATGAAGCCTGTTATCCTGCCGAGTACTATTGAGATCATGACCACGATAGCGGCTGTTGTTATGCTGCTTTCCCTGTTTTGTGTCAATTGAAGTCCTCCGGTCTGGTAAGATATCTCCTTATCATATCGAATACATGAAGACAGGCCATGTTTCTTATCTTTGCTCTGTTTCCCCAGAGATGCAGCTTCTTTGCCGTTACGCCATCCCTGTGGGCCAGTGCTGTATACACAAGACCTATCGGCTTCTCATCTGTGGCACCTCCAGGACCTGCTATGCCGGTTACCGATATTCCTATATCCGTCCCGCTGACATTCCTTATACCAACTGCCATCTCAACTGCAGTCTCCTCGCTGACGGCTCCGTACCTTTCAAGAGTTTCCTGCCTGACACCAAGCTGTTCCATCTTGGATCTGTTGCTGTAAGTAACTACCGCTCTGTCAAAAACTTCTGATATACCCGGGACATCTGTGAGCTTTGCAGCTAGCAGGCCTCCCGTGCATGATTCCGCCACCGAAATGGTCTTTTTCTTTTCAAAAAGCAGTTTTGCTGCCACTTTAACCAGACTGCTGTTGTCATTGCTGAAAACAGCATCGCCCAGTCTTCGTCTTATCTCGTCTTCCACCGGCCTGATGAGATCCATGCCGTCACCGTTCTTTGGATACTTTGCAGTGACTCTGATCGTCACTTCACCGTCCCTGGCATACGATGCGATGGTCGGATTGGTCTGTCCGTCTATCAGGTCCATGATAGCATCTTCAACTGAAGACTCTCCTATGCCGAAAACTCTCAGATACATTGACTCGAGCCTGTATTCAGATTTCGATGCGAAATAGGGCATCACTGTTTCTTCGAACATGGGCTTCATTTCAGAAGGCGGACCAGGGAGCAACACTATCGTCTTGCCCTTGTCTTCAATAATGCAGCCCGGAGCCGTGCCGGTGCTGTTTCTTATTATGGTACAGCCCTCAGGAAACCAGGCTTGTTTAAGATTGTTCTTCGTCATTTCTCTGTTTCGGTTTCTGAAGAATTTCTCCATTTGTTCCAGACTTGTCCGGTCGAGTACCAGCTTTCGCTCCAGCACAGCCGCTACTGTCTCTTTGGTAATATCGTCCTGAGTCGGCCCCAGCCCGCCGGTCAATATAATGATATCGGCCCGGGACATTGCCAGTCGCAGGCTTTGTTTGAGTCTTTCCGGGTTGTCTCCGACCACTCCGTGATAATATACTCCGATACCGATTTCAGGTAGTCTTGAGGATATATACTGTGCGTTCGTATTTGCTATCTGTCCCATAAGCAGTTCTGTACCAACTGCCAGTATCTCGGCTTTCATTGATTTCCATCTCCTGCTGCTCTTGCATGATAGGTTTTATAACAGTAGCCCACCGGTTAGTCGCGGTATTCCATACTATTATATCAATTCCATGTTTTCAAAGTAAACACGGAATTGATTTTTGTCTCATCAGTTGAAAAAAACACTACTATTGTCCTGAAAAAATCTACTTCTTTTAAAATACCTGCTGTATTATCATGTAATCAAAACTATACGAATCGAGGGATGGGTATTATGAACGATTCTGTCAGGATCCTCAAGAACATCATTGGCAATGTGGAGAATGTTATCGTCGGCAAGAGGTATGCTATCGAACTTTCTGTGATAGCACTCATCTGCAACGGGCATGTGCTCATCGAAGACGTTCCCGGAGTAGGCAAAACAAGCCTGGTATCAGCTCTTGCCAGATCTATTAATGCGTCCTTCCGCAGGATCCAGTTCACACCTGATATACTTCCGTCCGACATTACCGGGTTTTCTGTCTATAATCAGAAGACCGGTGATTTCGAGTACAGGCCTGGTGCGATAATGAGCCAGATCATCCTCGCGGATGAGATCAACAGGACATCCCCCAAAACACAGGCAAGTTTGCTTGAGGTTATGGAGGAAAATCAGGTCACAGTCGACGGAGTTACATATAAGGTACCGCAACCGTTCATGGTACTGGCTACACAAAATCCGGTGGAGTACCTCGGTACATATCCGTTGCCGGAAGCACAGATCGATCGTTTCTTCATGAAGATATCCATCGGCTACCCCACCAATGCAGAAGAAAGCTACATACTGTCCAGATTCCAGCTCGAAGACCCTCTGGAAAAACTGATGCCTGTTGCAGAGAGCAGCGATATTACAGCACTCCAGCAGGAGATCAGAAATGTGCATGTGGACAAGAGCCTCAGCAACTACATCGTAGAAATAGTAAGCCAGACCAGAAAGCATCCTGATGTCGCACTCGGATCGAGCCCAAGGGGTTCGCTGGCATTGTTCAGGGCATCACAGGCCTGGGCTTTCTACAATGGCCGCGATTTCGTGATCCCCGATGATATCAGGAAAATGGTCATACCAGTACTGTCTCACAGGATCATGCTCAAGCAGGAAGCAAAGCTGAAAAAGATAAATCCGGTGGAAATATTGAATTACATTGTTTCGCGAATAAACGTGCCGGTGGTGAGCTAGCATGAAGCAAACCAGGATACTCTTTATCTGCCTGTTCATGTCTGCC
>DGEE01000094.1 GCA_002385815.1 Hungateiclostridiaceae bacterium UBA3934 | reverse complement strand
TTCCGGCCGCAATAAGCTTCTTTGCATCAGAACCGCTTTGTGCTATTCCTGTGAATTTCAGCAACTGTTCGAGTTTTATAAATTCTGTCGTTATTTTAACTTTTTCCAAACAAAATCCTTCTTTCTCAATGTTTCTGCATTATATCAGGTAAATCATTCTGTCCCGCAGGATCAGGCGCTCCTTAAATAATTTGATATCTGTTCCCGCTGTATAATATTATCATTTCCATATTACAGCATTTTAATATGCCTTCCGGCCACCTCTCCGTTTACAGTTGCTTACCTCCTGATGGGCAATATCAGATAAGCAAAATCATTGCCCTGGAGTGGCTTTATCGTACAGGGCCCCAGGCTGGTGGTAAAATATACGTCTATCATTTCATTGTCTATCACTCTCAGCGCTTCTATGAAAAACTTATGGTAGAACGATATCTCCAGCTTTTTGCCGTCCATATCCACCTTCATCTCTTCTCTTACATTCCCGGCTTCCGTATTAGCCGTGATGACCATCTTATCGTCTGAAATATCAAGAGTGACCGGATATCTTCTCTCTTCACTGGTTATTACCAATGAAGCTCTTTCAAAACATGAAAGCAGCTCTTTTGTATTGACCCTGATCTTCGTTTCATGATCTTTGGGGAATATACTCATATAGTTCAAATATTCTCCTTCAAGAAGCCTGGAGGTCATGATGCAGTTGCCCATATCAAAAAGGATCTGGTTGCCTGCAGCATATATGTACAGATCATCATCCACAGGCTGCAGTATCTTTGCTATTTCGTTAAGAGTTTTTCCCGGTATGATGAGTTTTCTTTCAGCATTTTCCGTATCCTTTTCTTCCTCAGGATCCAGACATCTCATTGCCAGCCTGTACCCGTCAATAGATACTATGGTAAACCTGCCATCCTTATATTCAAACAATGAACCTGTAAGCATCGGCCTGTTTTCATCCATGCTTACAGCAAAAATGGTCTGTCTTATCATATCCTTGAGCTTTTTCTGGCTTATCTTTATGCCGTCATTCTTCTCAACTGTAGGCAGGGCCGGAAATCCTTCTGCATCCAGTCCCCTTATCTCAAACATGGAGTTCTCGCATTCGATGACCACATTATTGTTCTCTTTGACTTCAATCATCACTTCTGCATCAGGAAATCTCCTGATTATCTCTCCAAACATCCTGGCATTGAGAACGATGGATCCTTTCTCCCTTACATCAGCATCCACACAGCATTCGATACCTATTTCAAGGTCGTTGGATGTAAGTTTGATATTTTCACCGGCTTCTATAAGAATACCTTCGAGTATTGGCAATGTTGTTTTGGCAGATACTGCCTTTTGAACGATGTTTATTCCTTCGAGCAGGTTTTCTTTTGAACATATAACTTTCATCAAAATGACCTCCATGTCTTTATTTAATAATAATATAATAATTCAGTAATAATAGTAAGTGCTGTTGATTCCGTGCATAACTGGTGCAAGGCCTTGAAACATCAGGCTTTCGGTTGTTGATTAAAGTGTTGATAATTTGTTGCTGAAAGTGGATGAAAAAAAATAATCTGAGTTATCAACATATTACCAACATCAACTTATCCCCATATCAACATTTTCTGGGGATAATCCTAATTGCCGGTTATATTTCTTTTCAGCTCCTCTATGGTGCGTTTCACTTCCGGATTCATCTGCATATCTTCCTCTATTTTCTGAATAGCATGTATAACGGTGGTATGATCTCTCCCACCAAATTCTTCTCCTATCTTCGGAAGGGACAGCCCCATTATGTCCCGGCACAGATACATGGCGATCTGCCTGGGATAGGAGATATTCCTGTTCCTTTTCTGGGACAGGATCTCTTCAGTCCTCAGGTCGTAGTATCTGGACACCGATTCTATAATGTGAGTCGTATCGATCACCTTGTTGTTCGATGCAGCAAGGATCTCCTTCAGTGCTTCAGCACACATATCAACAGATATTTCAGTATCCGTCAGAGACGAATATGCAATGACCCTGTTCAGTGCGCCTTCCAGTTCACGTATATTGGATACGACCTTATCAGCGATGAATGCAAGCACATCATTGGGTATCGTGATATTTTCCAGCTGTGCTTTTTTCTTCAGGATCGCGATCCTGGTTTCAAAATCCGGCGACTGTATATCTGCAGTCAAGCCCCATTCAAATCTTGAGCGGAGCCTGTCCTCCAAAGTAGTGATATCTTTCGGCGGCCGGTCGCTGGAAATGATGATTTGCTTGTTTGCTTCGTACAGGGCATTGAAGGTATGGAAGAATTCTTCCTGAGTCCTCTCTTTACCGCCTATGAACTGAATATCGTCTATGAGCAGAACATCCATATTCCTGTACTTAGTCCTGAACTCCTCATTTGTATCATCTTTAATGGCGTTTATCAGATCATTGGTAAACTTTTCAGAAGATACATACAGCACTTTCGATGAAGGATTCTGGCTCAGTATGTAATGACCTATTGCATGCATGAGATGAGTTTTGCCAAGGCCGACACCGCCGTACAGGAAAAGCGGGTTGTATGCCTGGGCCGGAGCCTCTGCCACAGCTACCGCGGCCGCATGCGCCAGTCTGTTCCCGTTGCCTATGACAAAAGTATCAAAAGTATATTTTGGATTCAGTATGGAATTATAAAGCTCTTCATTTACCGAAGCATCAGACGAATGCTTGATCTGCGATGCCGGCTCCTGGGAAGGCACCGTTATTTTTATGGTATATTCCTTTAAAGTAACCTGCTTTACAGCATTTGAAATAAGAGCTGAATATCTCGATTCGATTATGCCTTTGTTAAAATCTGTTGGAACTCCAAGAACGATGGTATCCGAACTGGAGGATATGGGTTCGATGGTATTGATCCATGTGTTGTAACTGATTTCAGTCAGTTCGTTTTTTAAGAGATCAAGCACTCTGGGCCAGATGCTGGATAACGTCAAATTCATGGTTTTCCTCCAAGGTTTTGTTGTATGACAGTGATCAAAAGGAAATTTGTGAACACTATTGAGCATAAATAATATATCAGACTTTCGGGCAATATTCAATGAACAAATGGTCCAGTTATCCACAATTAAATCTGGAAATCTTCAATTATCCACAGCCTGTCACTTCTGATAAAGCCGCCAGCAAAACATGAAAAAGTTACCCTTCTTTATTATATAGAGAGGGGTATGAACTGCTCGGATGAAAATTCCGGAAACAACGAAAAGAGAATAGTTTCTTGACATAATCAAAAGTTTTAATATATAATTGGCGTGATGTATTTGTCCTGCGGGACATTATACACGTTTATTTTTTGTTTAAAGAAATATATAAAAGCAAATACTTATTTTAAGTGATACACTTGAAAGCGGCATGAAACGGGGGTGTAAACTGTGCTAAGAACATACCAGCCAAAAAAGAGAAAGAGAAGCAAAATACATGGCTTCAGAAAGAGAATGAGCACGCGAAACGGCAGGAAGGTATTGAGAAGACGCAGACTAAAGGGACGAAAAGTGCTTTCAGCGTAAGACCGCATGAGTGTGGTCTTTTTCTTTCAGGAAATAAGGAGAAAATGAAGAAAACGGAACGTTTGAAGAAAAACTATGAATTTGCCCGTATTTACAGAAGGGGCAGATTTTTTCCGGGAAAGTATCTGGTACTGTATATCCTGAAAAACAATATGGAAATCAACAGGCTTGGCGTGAGCGTAAGCAAAAAGATAGGAAAAAGCGTCACGCGAAACAGGGTCAAGAGACTGATCAGGGAGAGCTACAGATATTATGAACCTTTTATCACTGGCGGTCTCGATATAGTAATAACGGCAAGGAAAGTGGAAACGGAATACAGATTTGCGGACATCCTGAAGGAATTGAAATACCTTTTGAAAAGAGCCCGCATATTTGACAGAGAAAAATGGGATGGATCAAGAAACTCTTAATAGCAATGATACGGCTGTATCAAAAATACGTATCGCCTCTTAAATCAAAAAGGAGCTGCAGGTTTTACCCTACATGCTCCCAATATGCCATCGACGCATTGGACAAATATGGCGTACTGAAAGGAAGCTGTCTTGCTGTAAAGCGTATACTGAAATGCCATCCTTTCCATCCCGGCGGCTATGACCCTGTAAAATAGACCTCAGTGCCGTCATACAGCGGATATGCGGCTTGGGAACGACATCAGGGAAATTTTGCAGCCTTTTCGCAGGCTCATGGTCTATAATATTAAGAAAAAAGAATGTGTATATACACAAAAAATAATGAAGGGAACAAGTAAGTTATGTCGTTTGATTTTTTAGCTTACCCGCTTGGCAAGTTCCTCAAGTTCATTTATGACATTGCATTTGAGAATTACGGTCTTGCCATAATAATATTCACATTCATAGTCAGGCTTGCATTGCTTCCGTTGACGATAAAACAGCACAAGTCGACGATGAAAATGCAGGAGATACAGCCTCTGATAAATGATATCCAGAAAAAGTACAAGGACGACAGGGAAGCAATGAATCAGGAGCTTATGAAGCTCTACCAGGAACACAACTACAACCCTGCCGGAGGTTGTCTCCCCTTACTGATACAGATGCCCCTGATACTCACACTGTACTGGGTCATCGTACAGCCATTGAAATTCATGCTTGGAAAATCCATGGAAGCCATAGACGGGATCGTAAATGCTGCAGCAAAAGCCCAGGCATCCATAAACTCGGCGCTGCACCTGGAAAACATCCCGATGACCGTTGAAGAAGTAACCAAAAGTTGGGGTATTCACAGAGAAATCAGGGCTTTGAGTTTCTTCAACGAGCATCCCGATATGCTGACAGAAGCAGGCGGATTGCTGGAAAAATCCGAGCTCATAGACTTCCGCAGCTTCCTCGGTCTGCATCTGGGCGAAGTAGCTTCCTTCCAGCCCAATGTCATTTTCGGACCGGAATGGAAGATATATCTCCCGTTGTTCATACTCGTCATCGTTGCGACAGTGACCACTTTTTTGTCAAGTAAGCTGTCGATGCCGAAAAACACCAGCGACCAGAAAAGCGGACCGGCAGGCTGTTCAAGCAATTCCATGATGTATATCGGCCCCATAATGACGCTGATGTTTTCATTCAGGCTTCCTGCAGGTGTTATTCTGTACTGGATGACAGGCTATGTATTCGCAATCTTTCAGCAGTTGTATTTAAACAAATTCGTGCTTAACAAGAACAAACCGGCAGAAGCTGCGGCGGCAGCCGGCGGCGGTAAAGCCAGGCTCAGCGATGGGTCAAAGAAAAAAGAATCAACCGGTGAAAATAATGGTACAATAGATAGTGGAGAGTCCGTTTCTGAAAAACAGCTGCCATCTGGAGAAAAAAAGAAAAAAGGCAAAACGGGAAGCGGAAAAAAAGGCGGAAAGAAAAAAGGCGGTAAAAAGAAGAAATAAGCCAAATCAGGATCGTCATCTCATAAAAGCGAAGGACTTAGAATGCGGTAGCGTGTGTTTTGGGGATCTGTTTGAAAAATGGCGGCTAAAAGGAGGTTGCTGGTATAGATGAGCAAGGTGATAGAAACTACTGGAAAAACCGTCGAAGATGCAGTTAATGCGGCACTGGAAGAGTTGGGCGCAGATATCGGGGACGTCGAAGTCACAGTGCTGGAGGAAGGGTCCAAAGGCCTTTTTGGCATAGGCAGCAAACAGGCGCGGGTGGAAGTGAGGCTCAAAATGGACCTGGCCGGAGAAGGAGTCCGGTTTCTGGAGAGTGTTTTCGAGAAGATGAATGTGGATGTCGACATTGAATCATATGAGGATGAAGACTCCATACTGCTGCAGGTATCAGGAAAAGACAGCGGGATAATCATAGGAAGGCGCGGCGAAACACTGGATGCGCTGCAGTATCTGACAAGCCTGGTAGTCAATAAGAAAAGCGGCAGATATAAAAGGCTGACCATAGACATAGAAAACTACAGGAAGAAGAGAGAGGAAACCCTCGTAAGGCTGGCGAAAAGGCTGGCGGACAAAGTAGTGAAGTACCGCAGGAACGTTTCTCTGGAGCCGATGAATCCTTATGAGAGAAGGATAATACACTCCACACTCCAGCACAATGAATATGTAGAAACATACAGTGTAGGTGAAGATCCGAACAGAAAAGTCGTCATAACACTCAAACAGGCCTATTCTGACAGGTGATGTGCCCATACTCCCCGAAGGCGGATCTGTATGAATGACCTGTTCACAATGTATAATAGACAGAGGACAATCCAATTGTCCTCTTTTGAGTTTAAGGATGATGTGGAATGTGTGACCGGACAGAAGCTGCAGCAGCTGTGCCGGGCAGAAACGCTGAGACCATAGCTGCCATCTCGACCCCTTTCGGAACGGGAGGCATCGGCATAATAAGGATCAGCGGCCCCGAGGCCACCAGCGTTGCGGCACGTATATTCAGAGGCAGGAAAAAAATAAGTGAAATAAAGAGCCATACTGTAGTACACGGCAGGATCATAGACCCTGCCGACGGACATATGGTAGATGACGTGCTGCTCATAAAGATGGATGCCCCAAATACATTTACCGGCGAGGATACCATAGAGATAAACTGCCACGGCGGGATCGTAGTGCTCAACAGGGTGCTTTCGCTCGTTCTCAGACACGGAGCCCGGCCGGCACATGCAGGTGAATTTACCAAACGCGCCTTTATAAACGGCAGGATGGACCTGGCACAGGCTGAAGCAGTGATAGACCTGATAAACTCGAAAACGGACGAAGGATCGCGGGCTGCAGCGGCACAGCTCCAGGGAAAACTGTCGGAGAAAATCAGAAATGCCCGCAGGAGGATGATAGAACTCATCGCCGGGATAGAAGCCTCGATAGAATATCCGGAAGAAGACATCGAAGAAATCACCGGCGAGATGGTCCACAGCGGTATCAACGAAATAAGGGAAGAACTGCACAGGACACTGCAGGGATTTGCAAGGGGAAGACTTCTGCGGGAGGGGATAACTGCGGCGATCATCGGCAAGCCCAATGCGGGAAAATCCTCACTTCTCAACGCCCTGGCGGGGAGCAGCAAAGCCATCGTCACCGACATTCCCGGCACCACCAGGGACATAATCGAAGAATATGTGAATATAAAGGGTATCCCTGTCAGGTTCCTCGATACAGCAGGGATCCGTATCACCGACGATCCTGTTGAAACAATAGGAGTTGAAAAGGCGAGACTCGCCGCAGCAGAGGCGGAGCTGGTCATCATCGTACTCGATGCCCAGACTGGGATAACCGACGAAGACAGGGAAGTGATGGAGACTTCCCGGGACAAAAAGACCATAGTAATGATAAACAAGACAGATATAGCTGATGACCAGAGGATCGAAACAATGAAAGCACACATCAGGGATTCCGGGGAAATGCCGGTAGTGGTAGCCTCCATGGTCGACGGTACCGGGATGGATGATCTGGCAGATAAAATAGAAGAACTGGCTGCAGAAGGCGAAATATCATCAAACAGTGAGATATTGCTGACAAATGCGCGCCACAGGCAGCTCATCGAAGATGCCATCATGAGCCTTGATTCGGCAGAATCAGCATACACGAGTGGCTTACCGCTGGATTTTGTGACCATCGATATCAGGGACGGGGCAGATGCCCTCGGGCAGATAACCGGAGAATCAGTCAGCGAAGACGTTATAAACGAGATTTTCTCACAATTCTGTGTGGGTAAATGATAGATACGGATATCCTGAAACGAAGAAAGCAAGCAGCCTCCCGCATCTGCCGGAGGACACCGGGGACGGGAAGCGATGACAGATATCAGGTTTCGGAGGGAATATGGAATACATAGCCGGAAAATTCGATATAGCAGTCGTAGGTGCGGGACATGCCGGATGTGAAGCAGCACTGGCCTGTGCCAGACTTGGCATGAAAACCATCATTTTCTCGATCAATCTCGATGCAGTGGCAAACATGCCATGCAATCCCAACATAGGCGGAACGGGCAAAGGTCACCTGGTGCGCGAAATAGACGCCCTGGGCGGAGAAATGGCAAAATGCGCCGACCAAACCCTGATACAATCAAAGATCCTCAACAGGACAAAAGGACCGGCGGTATATTCATTGAGGGCGCAGGTGGACAGGAGGATGTACCAGTCAGTGATGAAAAAAACTCTGGAGAGCCAGGACAACCTTTACATAAAGCAGGCCGAAGTCACGGAGCTCCTGACCACTGAGGACGGTAGAACCGTTACCGGTGTAAAGACCCATACCGGCGCGGTATATCGATGCAGGGCGGTCATACTGACCACAGGCACATATCTGAAGGGAAAGATACATATAGGCGACATAAGCTACAGCGGCGGTCCCGACGGACTATATCCTGCGGACAGGCTGTCAGACAGCCTCAGGGAAAAGGGCATCAGGCTGATGAGGTTCAAAACCGGGACTCCGGCAAGGATAAACAGGAGAAGCATAGACTTTTCAAAAATGGAGGAGCAGCCGGGCGATGATGTGATAGTACCGTTTTCATTCGAAAATGAAGCCATCGAAAGGGAGCAGGTCCTATGCTGGTTGACTTATACCAACAGCAGGACCCATGAGCTGATAAGGGAAAATCTCCACCGCTCGCCACTGTACGGGGGCATGATAGAAGGCATCGGCCCCAGGTATTGCCCTTCCATCGAGGACAAAGTGGTACGGTTCGCAGACAAGCAAAGGCACCAGGTGTTTGTGGAGCCCATGGGGCTCGACACCCATGAGATGTATCTGCAGGGCATGTCCAGCAGCCTTCCTGAAGATGTACAGGAAGAAATGATAAAGACGCTGCCTGGCCTTGAAAATGCACATATAATGAGAAGCGCATATGCCATAGAATATGACTGTATCGATCCCACTCAGTTGAAGCTGAGTCTCGAATTCAAGGATATAAGGGGATTGTTTTCCGCAGGTCAGATCAACGGAAGCTCCGGATATGAAGAGGCAGCAGCGCAGGGACTCATAGCCGGCATAAATGCAGTAAAGATGATCAGACAGGAGCCGCCGCTCATACTGGACAGATCTGAGGCATACATAGGCGTGCTGATAGACGACCTGGTGACCAAGGGCACCTCTGAGCCATACAGGATCATGACCTCAAGGTCTGAATACAGGCTGCTGCTCAGGCAGGACAATGCGGATATGCGGCTTACGGAGAAGGGTTACAAAATAGGTCTTATATCAGAAGAGAGATACAGGAGATTTATTGACAAAAAGCAAAAGATAGAAGAGGAAATAAAAAGGCTGGAAAGCACATGGCTGCCGCCTGTTGATGAAGTCAATGATTTTCTCGAATCAGCAGGCAGCACCAGGATCAAATCCGGAACAAGCCTGGCAGAGCTTCTCAGGCGCCCCGAGATAACATACAGGGCCCTGGAAGCCATAGATCATCAGAGGCCGGAGAGCCTGAGATCCGGCAGCAGGAAATACGATCCCGTGGCTGAGCAGGTGGAGATATCCGTCAAATATGCAGGCTACATAAAGAGGCAAATGGTGCAGGTGGAGCAATACAAGAAAATGGAGAGAAAAAAGATACCTGTGGATATCAACTACGAAGAGATCCACGGTCTCAGGCTGGAAGCAAGGCAGAAGCTGTCTGAGATGAGGCCTGAGTCAGTGGGCCAGGCATCACGCATCTCGGGAGTATCTCCGGCGGACATCTCCGTGCTTCTTATATACCTGAGCACGAGACATGGCCATGAAAGCAGGCACGATGAAAGCTGACTGAGCATCCCTCCACTAGTCCTCAGATACAAATTTGGATTATACAGGCGGTGAACATCATGGATCATATGCTGGAAAACTATCTGAAAACCGGAGCTGCAGAATTTGGAGCAGACCTGGATGACTGCATGGTCAGGCGTTTTTTCGATTATAAAAGGATCCTGCTGGAATGGAACGAGAAAATGAACCTGACGGCTATCAGAGACGACAGAGAAATAATCCTCAAGCATTTTACGGACTCTCTGAGCATACTGCCATATATCAGAGGAAAAAAGAAGCTCATAGATGTGGGGACCGGCGCGGGCTTTCCCGGCATACCGCTCAAGATCGTGCTCCCGCAGCTGGAGACTGTCCTGTTGGACTCCCTTGAAAAAAGAATCAGATTTCTCGAAACAGTTATCAGTGAACTGGAGCTCGATGCCATCACCGCAGTCCACAGCAGAGCTGAGGATGCCGGAAAGTCACCGGAACACAGAGAAGCGTATGATGTGGCAGTGGCCAGGGCTGTTGCTTCATTGCCCGTGCTTCTGGAATACTGCCTCCCACTCATAAAAACAGGTGGCACCTTCATAGCAATGAAGGGCAGCAGTGAAGAAGAAGTTGCCGCGTCAGCGAAGGCCCTCGCCATCCTTGGCGGAGAGATCCGGCAAATCGATAATTTCCTTCTGCCCGGAAGCGATATAAAAAGAAGTGTGGTCATAGTAAGAAAAGTGCGACAAACGCCGACAAAGTACCCGAGAAAAGCGGGAAAACCGTCAAAAGAGCCGTTGGTATAGGTAGTGTACTGTTAAAAAATCAGAAAAAGAGACGAACGATTCTTGATTTAAAAAAAAGGAAATTGAAAAAGGGGCGGCGAATATTATTTCACGTAGCAAACAGGCAATAAATGTAAAATATGCGTGAAGTTGTACTGCCGCTTGGCATATGGTACGACGTGCGATAGAAAAGGATGGTGCTGTATGCTGGAGAATAAGCTTCAATTTCCTAAAAAGCAAAAGGAAAATGACTTAAAGAATATCTGCTATATCGATATCGATTCTATCAGACCCAATCCGTATCAGCCCCGAAAACAGTTCAGCAAAGGAGCTCTTGAAGAACTGTGCGAATCAATACAGCAATATGGTGTCATACAGCCAATCAATGTGAGGAAGATCTCAAACAGCAAATACGAACTGGTTGCCGGAGAGAGAAGACTCAGGGCGGCTGTCATGGCAGGACTGAAAGAGATCCCGGCCATCGTCATAAACATAAACGACAATGATTCGGCCGTGCTGGCCCTTATAGAAAACTTGCAGCGCGAGGATCTGAACTACCTTGAAGAGGCTGAGGGCTACAGCAACCTCATCAATGAGCACGGCCTTACCCAGGAGGAGCTGGCTCAGAAGATAGGAAAAAGCCAGTCCACTGTGGCAAACAAGATAAGGCTTCTTCGCCTGCCGCCCCTGGTGAAAAAAATACTCTCAGACAACAATCTTACCGAAAGGCATGCCAGAGCGCTGCTGAAGCTGCATGACGAACAGCTCCAGCTCAAGGTCCTCAAGATCGTCTGCGAAAAGGGGCTCAATGTCAAGAAGACAGAAGAGCTGATAGAGCGGGTCATCGACAAGTATCTCGGAAAGGGCAGGGACAAGCCGGCTGAAAAGAAGCTGTCAAAGACCATCAAGGACATCCGCATATTCGTAAACACCATACGCCAGGCCATCGAGCTCATGCGGAAATCCGGTGTCAATGCAAAGGCCGCCCAGTTCGACAGAGGTGAATACATAGAGTTCATCGTCAGAGTACCGAAAGCATGATCAGAGTTCGTTCAGTTAAATATCGCTGATTCCACGTATGGCCCATATTAAGACGCTGCGTGTTTCAAAACGTTATGACCCCTGTTTTGTTTGGCTGCTTTAATGCAGCCCTTTTTCTTTCTGCGCACTTAGTGGAAAAACTCCCGCCTGCCCCGTCAGTTCAGATCCGGTAAAACGGCGCTGCCTCTGGTATTGCGCGCAAATCAAGGTCAAAAAAGTGGACATAGTTTTAAAAGTTTATTAAAATATAGAAAGTATCTTAAGAAATTTTGGCAATGCTTTAATCAAGGACATACGGAAAGAGGTATTGTTTAATGGCAGGAACTGAAGATCTGAATACACAGAAACTAATTCCGGTGGATATAGAAGCGGAGATGAAGGAATCTTTCATAAATTACGCGGTAAGTGTAATAGTCGACCGTGCTCTGCCTGATGTAAGGGACGGTCTGAAACCGGTACACAGAAGGATCCTGTATTCGATGTTTACCCAGGGATTTACCGCTGACAAGCCTTACCGCAAATGCGCCACGACTGTCGGTGATGTGCTTGGCAAATACCATCCGCACGGAGACGCTGCCGTATATGACAGCCTTGTGCGTATGGCACAGGATTTCTCGCTGAGATACCCGCTCGTGGACGGTCATGGGAACTTCGGATCCAGAGACGGTGACCCGCCGGCTGCAATGAGGTATACGGAAGCCAGGCTTTCCAAAATATCTTCTGAAATGCTGGCAGACATAAATAAGGATACCGTCGATTTCAAAGCCAACTTTGACGAGCACGAAATGGAGCCGGTGGTTTTGCCCTCCAGATTTCCGAATCTGCTGGTAAACGGAAGCTCCGGCATCGCCGTCGGCATGGCCACCAATATCCCGCCCCACAACCTGAACGAGGTCATAGACGGGATAGTAGCCTTGATAAAAAACCCTGATATAACGATAGAAGAATTGAACAAAATAATCAAAGGTCCCGACTTCCCGACTGCAGGTACCATCGTAGGCAAGCAGGGCATAAGGGACTACTTCCGGACGGGCAGGGGCAGGATTGTCATAAGGGCGAAGGCTGAAATCGAGACTGCCAGAAACAACAGACAGCAGATCGTCGTAAAAGACCTTCCTTACCTGGTAAACAAAGCAAGGCTCATAGAAAAGATAGCGGACCTGGTCAAGGATAAAAGGATCGAAGGCATATCCGACATAAACGACGAATCTGACAGGGAAGAAGCTGTAAGGATAGTCATCTCTCTGAAAAGAGATGCAAATGCAAATGTGGTCCTCAACCAGCTTTATAAATTCACACAGATGCAGGATACCTTCAGTGTCAACATGCTCGCCATCGTTCCTACTCCGGAAGGCAAGTTCCTGCCAAGAGTCATCAATCTGAAGACAGCCCTGGAGCTATATCTGAACCATCAGAAGGAAGTCATCACAAGGCGCACCCGTTTCGACCTCGAAAAAGCAGAGGCCCGGGCTCACATACTGGAAGGCCTCAAAAAGGCAATAGACAATCTGGATGAAGTCATCCGGATCATTAGAGGATCCAGGACAGAAGCCCTGGCGAAGCAGGGGCTCATAGAAAGGTTCGCATTCAGCGAAAGGCAGGCCCAGGCCATAGTGGATATGAGACTGGGCAGGCTGACGGGTCTCGAAAGGGAAAAGCTCGATCAGGAATACCGTGAAGTAATGGAGAAGATAGAATATTACAGAAGAGTGCTGGCAGATGAAACACTTCTGCTGAGCATAATCGAGGACGAGCTCATGGAGATCAGGAGAAAATATGGTGATGAAAGAAGAACCGAGATCGCTGTCGGCGAAGATGACATAGACATCGAAGACCTCATAAAGGAAGAGGAAATCGTCATAACCCTCACCCATTTCGGCTATATCAAAAGACTCCCCTGTGACACCTACAGGAGCCAGAAACGGGGCGGCAAAGGCGTGACGGCGCTGAGCACGAGGGAAGAGGACTTTGTGGAAAGGCTTTTCGTAACCTCCACGCACAACTACATCCTTTTCTTCACAAACAAAGGAAAGGTATACAGGCTGAAAGCCTATCAGATACCTGAAGCCGGGCGGCAGGCCAAGGGAACTGCAATTGTCAACCTGCTTGAACTGGATGGCGATGAAAAAGTCACTGCAGTCATTCCGATAGCCGAGTACAGGGAAGGCCTGTATCTGATAATGGCCACCAGGAACGGTCTCGTGAAGAAAACCAGCCTCTCGCAGTACGACAACATCAGGAGGGGAGGACTGCTGGCAGTATCGCTGAGAGAGAATGATGAGCTGATAGACGTGCGGCTCACCGACGGCGAAAAGGACATTATCCTCGTCACCAGGGAGGGCATGTCGATCCGGTTCCAGGAGAGCGATGTCCGGCCATTGGGCAGAGTGGCGCAGGGAGTCAAAGGCATCACGCTGGAGGAAGGCGACTATGTGGTAGGCATGGCGACATCGAGGGAGGATTCGACTCTGCTGGTGGTCACAGAAAACGGCTTCGGCAAGAGGACCGAGCTTGATGAGTACAAAACGCAGATTAGAGGCGGCAAAGGCATCCTTACCTACAGAGTGACAGAAAAAACAGGCAGGATAGCCGGCGCCAAACTGGTATATGAAACAGACGAGATAATGCTGATCAGTTACGACGGCACTATAATAAGGATGAAAGTAGCCGACATAAGCATACTCGGCCGTGCAACACAGGGCGTGACACTTATGAGGACATCCGAAGGAAACACAGTCGTGAGCATTGCCAGGCTTGAAGCCGAAAACGGCGATGACGAAGAATACGCCTGCACGTCTGAAGATGAGCAGGCAGAGGAAACAGAAGAAGAATAGGCAGAAGGATAGAAAAAGAACGCGGCGTATTCCGCCGCGATTTCTTTTTGAAATCAATCCTGAGCAAAGCAGATTATGCAATGGCTTTAAGGAGAATTAAAAAGAGATATCGAAATAATTCACGCTTAATGAGCCTAACGCCGGTCAATACAGGTTGATGATCGGCCGATACGGTGCTATAGTATAGAAGCTGTCTGCAAGCGGCATGACGACAAGCCTTACAACTGACAGGAAAGCCGCACATCAAAACAGACAGTTTAATAATGTATGGACCTTGAAAAATGAACAGTG
>DGEE01000156.1:26425-30293 GCA_002385815.1 Hungateiclostridiaceae bacterium UBA3934 | reverse complement strand
GCGCCGCCGAAGTGCTGTGTGCGCACAGTTCCGGACCAGGCCGCACCATAAAAAATACCCCGGGAAGACCCGGGGTATTTTGATCCCGGCATATCCGGGATATTCTGATCGATGCGGTGATTATTTGATTTCGACTGTTGCACCGACTTCCTTGAATTTTGCTTCGATCTCAGTTGCTTCTTCTTTGGAAACGTTCTCTTTGATCGGCTTGGGAGCTCCGTCAACGAGTTCCTTTGCTTCCTTGAGACCAAGGCTTGTAACTTCTCTGACGACCTTGATGACCTTGATCTTCTCAGCGCCAACTTCCTTGAGGATAACGTCGAACTCAGTCTTTTCCTCAGCTGCCGGTGCTGCTGCGCCGCCTGCTGCCGGTGCTGCTGCAGCCACTGCCACAGGAGCTGCTGCAGAAACTCCAAATTCCTCTTCAAGAGCCTTTACGAGCTCGGACAGTTCCAGAACTGTCATTCCCTTTACTTCTTCGATCAACTTTGCAACTTTATCACTAGCCATTTCAAATACCTCCATAATTTTAGAATAAGATTTTTTGTTTAACAGGTTTATGTTATTTTCATTGGTTTCACAATGTTCACGCGGTCGCTTTTTCCTTCTGCTCAGCTATTGCATTGAGCGCCACGACCAGTCCTCTGATATTGGCATTGAGGACATTGACAAAGCCGGATATAGGAGCGTTGAAGCCTCCGAGAGCCCTCGCGATGAGCTCTTCTTTCGACGGCAGTGCAGCCAGGGCCTTGATCCCGTCGACATCTACTATCTTGCCTTCCACTACGCCTATCTTTAATTCAAGCTTGTCGAACTTCTTTGCAAACTCGCTCAATACCTTTGCAGGAGCTACAGGGTCAGTGTCACTGGATGCCATTGACGTAGGTCCGGTCAGGTGAGGATACAGTTCTTCGAGTCCGTTCTCTTCGGCTGCGAATCTGGTCAGTGTATTCTTTACGACCTTGTATTCCACGCCTGCCTCTCTCAGTGCGCGTCTGAGCTCGGTGTCCTGTTCCACGGTCAGTCCCCTGTAATCAGCGAAAACCATCGCCTTTGCAGCCTTCATCCTGTTGCTGATGCTGTCTATGACTTCCCGCTTCCGGTTAAGGGTGTGTTCCTTTGGCAAATCATCCACCTCCTTGAATAAATTAAGCCCTTGTATATCTGCATACAGCAGACATGCAAGGGCTAAGTACCATATCGGTACCGGAACTCATGGCTCCGGATATCAAATCAAAGCTTACCTCGGCAGGCCGGCTTTTCCCGATTACGCTTAAAGCACCTGCTGTCTGCGGTATGTGACATATTCATTTGTTAAGGCATTGCAGATATATTACTACATTATTTGTCCGATGTAAAGCCTTTTTATTCGGTCACCTTCATGGGATTAACCTTTATACCGGGTCCCATGGTCGATGATACGACTACGCTCCTGAGATACTGACCCTTCGCAGCCGCCGGCTTGGCCTTGATAATGGCTCCAAGCAGCGTCCGGAAGTTGTCGAGCAGCTTATCAGGATCGAATGAGACTTTCCCAATGGGACAATGTATGATATTGGTCTTGTCCAGCCTGTATTCGATCTTACCTGCTTTTATCTCCGCTACAGCTTTAGCAACGTCCATGGTAACGGTGCCCGCCTTCGGGTTCGGCATGAGCCCCTTGGGACCGAGGATCTTTCCGAGACGTCCTACGACACCCATCATATCAGGTGTAGCTACTACAACATCAAAATCGAACCAATTTTCCTTCTGTATCTTCGTCACCAGTTCTTCTGCCCCTACAAAATCAGCACCGCCTTCTTCAGCTTCCCTGGCCTTATCGCCTTTTGCAAAGACCAGAACTTTTACAGTCTTGCCTGTGCCATGCGGAAGAACTACTGCGCCTCTTACCTGCTGATCAGCATGTCTTGAGTCGACACCCAGCTTTATATGGGCTTCGACCGTTTCGTCAAACTTTGCTTTGGCAGTCTGCCTGACCAGTTCAAGAGCTTCTGCCGGATCGTATAATTTAGTTCTGTCGATCAGCTTGGCGCTTTCGATATATTTCTTTCCTCTCTTCATATTATCCTCCCCTTTGTGGTGAATTTTTCGGAAACTCGTGTTCCCTCCCACTTACGGCCGAATCACTCTTCAACTACTATACCCATGCTTCTCGCCGTACCTGCAATCATTTTGACTGCTGTTTCGATATTGGCAGCATTCAAATCCGGCATCTTGATCTCAGCGATCTTTTTGACCTCGTCCATCGAGATCCTGGCAACTTTCTCCCTGTTGGGCACCCCTGAACCGCTTTCGATCTTGCATGCCTTCTTCAGAAGCACTGCCGCCGGAGGAGTCTTTGTCACAAAGGAAAACGATCTGTCAGCATAGACAGTGATGATAACGGGTATAATCAGTCCCGCATCCTTCGCCGTTCTTTCATTGAACTCCTTGCAAAATCCCATGATGTTAACGCTATGCTGTCCTAAAGCTGGTCCAACCGGTGGAGCCGGAGTTGCTTTCCCCGCAGGAATCTGTAGCTTTATATAGCCTATAATCTTTTTTGCCATGGCTTATTCCACCTCCCAATTCTTTAAAAAACATTTTGCCCCGCAGCTGCGCCAATTACCCCGCAACCTCGGAGCATCTGTGCCTTGCTAATATAGAAAGAGATCTCCTGATCTCTGACTATCAGATCCATTACCGGTATAAATACCGAATCCTCTATATCTTCTGTATCTGAGTCAGTTCCAATTCCACAGGTGTCTCCCTGCCGAACATGGAAACTGCGACCCGCACCTTTTTCTTTTCGAAGTTGATTTCCTCGACAGTGCCTATGAAATTCTCCAGCGGGCCGTCGATGACCCTTACGCTGTCATTGACCTCATAATCAAGTACGGGGGCAAACTCCTCGACACCCATATTGCGCACTTCCTCGTCGGAAAGCGGCACGGGCTTGGATCCGGGTCCCACAAAGCCTGTGACTCCCCTGGTGTTCCTCACCACATACCACGATTCGTCGGTCATGATCATCTTCACCAGCACATAACCCGGGAATACCTTCCTCAAGGTGGCCTTCTTTCTTCCGTCCTTGATCTCGATCTGCTCCTCCATTGGGACCACGATATCGAAGATATAATCGTGCAAATTCCTGTTTTCAACTATTTTTTCCAAGTTGGCCTTGACTTTGTTCTCATAGCCGGAATAGGTATGTACGACATACCATTTGGCTTCGTCAGGCATTTCATAAACAGCCATAAGGATAAATGTCCTCCTTGATTACCTTGTCAGAGTCCACTCCACAAGTTTTCCCAAAATCGCATCAGAGATCCAAATGACAACACCAATCAGAAAACAGATAGCCAGTACGGAGATCGTACTCTTGACAAGCTGCTCTCTTGTTGGCCAGATGACCTTCTTGAGTTCATTCTTGATATCCCTGAAAAACCTGGATATTTTGTTTCCCAATGCAGCCAGTCTGGATGTGCGTGCATTCTCAGACATAACGTGTACCTCCGCCTTTTATTTCGTTTCCTTGTGTACCGTATGTTTCTGGCAGAACTTGCAGTACTTTTTCATTTCGATCCTGTCGGGATCGTTCTTCTTGTTTTTCTTGGTGTTGTAATTCCTCTGTTTACACTCTGTGCATGCCATGATTATTTTAACTCTCATAAGAAAACACCTCCGGCCCCTGTTCGTCGCAGCAGGGCGCTCACTTATTTGTACATATGCCGTCTGAGCGGCACCGATATTCTACACAAAAAAAAGACCTCCGAAACGGAGCAATACCTAATTTAACATATTACCGCCAGTATGTCAAGGATTAATATTTCCGGAACACGAATATTTCTGGACATGTGAGTCGGCCGATAGCTGTCCACGAAGCAGC
>DGEE01000156.1:26025-26243 GCA_002385815.1 Hungateiclostridiaceae bacterium UBA3934 | reverse complement strand
TAGCTGTCCACGAAGCAGCCTGAACCGAATTGCCCGCTCAAATGGGGCGGATGGCCGATCAATGCATTCGTAGGCTGCAAGTGATACAGATATGGCCGGTTCACGCGGCTCGAATGAGGCCCCGGGAACCACAACCGGCAGCATGGATGCTGACGGCGCTGGTCCCGAGCCATGGACGGCGAGTGACCTGCGCCCTCATTGGAGCAAGTGAGCCAGCC
>DGEE01000156.1:16282-25833 GCA_002385815.1 Hungateiclostridiaceae bacterium UBA3934 | reverse complement strand
TAGCTGTCCACGAAGCAGCCTGAATGCTGATCGGCCATCCGCCCCCTCACTCTTCGATCAGTTCATCTATAGGCGCACCAGGCGGCACTATAGGAAATACCTTCTCATCCTTATCTATCACAAAATCTATCAGCACCGGCCTGTCCTTCGATGCCAGCGCCCTCTCGAATGCAGCATCCACTTCCTCCGGCTTCGTCACTCTTATGCCAACAGCACCGAAAGCCTCGGCAAGGGCAACAAAATCCGTACCCCTGTCAATGGTGGTAGCTGAATACCTTCCGCCATAGAACAACTGCTGCCACTGTCTGACCATCCCAAGCACACTGTTGTTCAGTATGGCTATGACCACGGGCAGCTTGTACTCCACTGCTGTGGCAATCTCGGTGCAATTCATGCGGAAGCTGCCGTCTCCAGCTATATTTATGACCTTGGCATCCGGTCTTCCGATCTGAGCTCCTATGCACGCTCCCAGGCCGTAGCCCATTGTACCGAGCCCGCCGGATGAAATGAACTGCCTCGGTTTGCTATATTTGTAGTATTGCGCTGCCCAGAGCTGATTCTGCCCTACCTCGGTGGTTATGATCGCCTCGCCCTTCGTGATCTCGTACAAACGCTCCACTATATAATGAGGCTTAAGCGTGCCATTCTCTTCATACCTCAGAGGGTACTGCTCCTTCCACTCATCTATCTTTCTGTTCCAGTCGGTATCTCTGCGGGCTTCCACCTTTTCGGCAAGGAGCCTGAGTATTTCCTTGATATTGCCCACAAGTGGATAATGGACAGTTATGTTTTTCCCTATTTCAGCCGGGTCTATGTCGATATGCATGATCCTGGCATTGGGTGCGAATCTGCTGACATTACTGATGACCCTGTCGCTGAATCTCGCGCCGATGGCGATAAACAAATCCGCTTCGGAAACAGCCGTATTGGATGTCCTGGTGCCGTGCATCCCCACCAGGCCCATGAACAGCCTGTGGTCTCCGGGGAATGAACCCAGTCCCATCAATGTGGTCGACACAGGTATCCCTGCTTTCTCTGCCAGTGCCTGAAGTTCCCTGTTCGCTCCTGATATGGATACGCCCCCTCCGGACAGTATCACAGGTCTTTTGGCCGAGTTGATGGCGGCCGCCGCTTCCTCCAGATCCGATTCCTTCACAGATAGCGGTACGGCTTCACCCATGACTGGCTCCCTGGGCTCGTACTCAGCAAAGGCAGCGGTCACATCCTTGCATATGTCTATGAGGACTGGTCCCGGCCTGCCCGAGGATGCTATCCTGAATGCATCCCGCACTGTATCCGCCAGTTTGTTTACATCCTTTACGATATAATTGTGCTTTGTTATGGGCATTGTGATCCCCGTTATGTCAACTTCCTGGAAAGAATCCTTCCCAAGCAGTGACGTTGCCACCTGGCCTGTTATCGCCACCATCGGCACCGAATCCATGTAAGCCGTAGCTATACCGGTCACCAGGTTCGTGGCACCAGGCCCCGAAGTAGCTATGCAGACACCTGTCTTCCCGGTTGCGCGGGCATACCCGTCAGCCGCATGAGATGCTCCCTGTTCATGCGAAGTGAGTATATGCCTGATCTCATCCTTCGCCTTATACAGTGCGTCATAAATATTGAGCACGGCACCGCCCGGAAATCCGAAAATAGTGTCCACTCCCTGCTCCTTCAGGCACTCTATCAATATTTCAGCTCCTGTCAGTCTCATATGCTACCTCCATCTATACTTCCTGATTTGTCCGCTGCTGCGGTTTCCCGGCTGTCTGTACGACCCGGGACAGACCGTTACTTCAGTACCGCACCGGTACTTGCCGATGTCACCATCCTCGCATACCTGCCCAGATAGCCGGTCGTGACTCTGGGCTGCGGTGGTTTCCACTCAGCCATCCTTCTTTCCAGTTCTTCCTCCGGCACTTCGGCATTGAGCCTTCCTGCGGGTATGTCAATGCTGATGATGTCTCCGTCCCGGACAGCCGCTATCATACCGCCTTCCATCGCTTCAGGGGACACATGTCCTATGGATGCTCCCCTGGATGCTCCGGAAAACCTTCCGTCTGTTATCAGGGCCACTGTTGTGTCGAGGCCCATGCCAGCTATGGCAGAAGTCGGGCTGAGCATCTCCCGCATCCCCGGTCCGCCCTTCGGCCCTTCATATCTGATAATGACCACATCACCGGACCTGATCTGTCCCTCATAGATGGCTTTTATGGCATCTTCTTCGGAATCGAATACTCTGGCCGGTCCCCTGTGAACCAGCATCTCATCAGCTACAGCAGATCGCTTGACGACTGCACCATCCTTTGCTATATTGCCCCGCAGTACAGCGATACCGCCTGTGGCACTGTACGGTTCATCTATGCTCCTGATCACATTGGTATCAGTCACTCTGGCATCCTTGATATTTTCCCATATCGTCTTGCCTGTGACAGTGATGAGGTCAGTATGCAGCAGGTTCTTCTTCGAAAGTTCATTCATGACAGCCTGGACGCCGCCTGCCATGTAAAGATCCTGCACATGATGAGGTCCGGCAGGTGCCAGCCTGCACAGGTTGGGTACTCTCGCGCTGATCTCATTGACTATGTCCAGATTGATCTTTATCCCGGCCTCATTGGCTATAGCGGGCAGATGCAGGACCGAGTTGGTGGAGCATCCCAGTGCCATGTCCACTGTCAGGGCATTTTCGAATGCCTTTTCCGTCAATATGTCCGAAGGTCTGATCCCCTTTTCGACAAGCTCCATCACTTTCATCCCGGCCTGCTTAGCAAGCCTGATCCTCTCGGCATAAACCGCAGGTATTGTCCCGTTGCCCGGCAATCCCATTCCGAGCACTTCAGTCAGGCAGTTCATGGAGTTGGCTGTGAACATCCCGGAACAGGAGCCGCAGCCCGGACATGCTATATCCTCGTATTCAAAGACTTCCTCCTCCGTCATCGTTCCGGCCTTATAAGCGCCAACGGCTTCGAAAACGCTGTTCAGATCCAGATACACATCATTTTTTTTCAGCGACAGCATCGGGCCTCCGCTGATCACGATACAGGGCACATCGATCCTCGCCGCAGCCATCAGCATGCCAGGCACGATCTTGTCGCAGTTGGGTATGAAGACCATACCATCGAAGCTGTGGGCAAGTCCCATTGCTTCACATGAATCGGCGATCAGCTCCCTGGATGCCAGTGAATATTTCATCCCTATATGTCCCATGGCGATGCCGTCGCAAATGCCTATGCTCCCGAATTCCACCGGAGTACCGCCTGCCATCCTGATGCCTGCCTTGACAGCTTCGGCTATCCTGTCCAGATGCATATGCCCCGGGACAATCTCATTCTTTGAATTGACCACGCCTATCAGCGGCCTTCTGATCTCCTCGTCCGTATATCCCATTGCCTTGAAAAGCGCCCTGTGCGGTGCCCTTTCAATTCCTTTCTTGACTATGTCACTTTTCATGATAACTACCTGCCTTTCTATCAGAAAAACACCACAACGGTATTCCATTAGTTTATTAAAATAGCCGGAATGCGCTATCCCGGCTGTTTAATAAAGATATTGTACTACTTTGACCTATATTATGTCTATAAATTAATACAAAAAGGTCAGAAGCGTTCATTTTTTTATATGTGGAGGTACAATATACGTTAACCGCGCTGGTATGCTGCAGTGTATGCGCCAACGCTCCCTCCGTCCTCTGCCGCCGCAGTATCAGATGCGATTTACGCTGCCACCGGAGGGAACAACAGACTGATTATGAAATTGTTCCTGTAAAACCCTGATGCGATCAGCGACGACTCTATCCCATTGAAAACAGGCGCGAAACCCGGGTTCGAATTGAAGAGAGTCAATACCGCAAACAATATGTAGACTGCAAGTATGCCCTGAAACGCTCCCAATATCAGACCGCCGATCTTATTCACCTGCTTGAAGACGGGCAATTGGGCTATGCCGCGCAGCAGCCTTCCTATGATGATAAACACGAATTTGAGTATGATGAAAACAATGATCAGGCTCAAAACAGAAACGATAAGGCCTGTCAGCCTATGCCCCACAGCTTCCAGCATACTGGTGACATCCAGTATCTCGGACGGCGGCGGCAGGCTGCTCAGCACTGATGACCTGAAAATCTCCGGAAGCGGGATCGCCCCCAGCATCTGTTCCGCCCCCTGAGCACCGGCTTCTGTGATCTGCGGAGATGACAAGGCATTCCGGCTCCAGACTTCAAGATTGTTTACGATGGCTCCCTTGATGGTCCCGAATAGTGGTGTTTTTTCAAGCAAGCCTGCCAGCACAGGTGCCAGCTTGATGGATAAGAATAAACATGCCACATACGATACAAGCCTGTAGACAGACATGATAAAACCCTTGAAGAGTCCGATGAGCGCAAACACTCCGATGATGCCTATTACGACAAAGTCACTCCAGTTCATATCTTTACCGCCTTTCTGTTCCCGGGGAACTTGTTTGTCAGTCTATAGCTATGACAGTGATCTCGCCTGCAGTGATCACTGCTGCCTGTTTCCTGTCAAAAAGGTGTACATGCTGTATTTTTTCGCCCGCATTGTATATATGGGTGTTGATCCCCCGCTCATTGAAAAAATATACCATATCGTCAGTGTAGACGGAAACCATCCCCCTGACGCCATCCAGACCTTTGGGAATACCCTGCAGCTTCACCGAGACATCCTTTTTGCCATCTGCAGTGTAAATGTTCAGCACTGCGCCATCATCCTCATGTGCAGCCACCGCGAGGCGACCGTCTCCGACGGTGCTTGCACCTGCTACGCTTCTGAACTGTTCCTTCCATCTCACTTTCCCGGCAGGGTCAATGCAGGCGGCGGCACTGTCTCCAACTGCAAATATGCTGTCATCCCTGTTGAACCAGAAAAGGGGCAGAAGCTCGCCGGAGGAATCGAATGAAACCTCTGCCAGTTCTTTCCCTTCCATGTCGTAAAACTTGTATCGTGAATATGGCCCGGCAGCGCCCGTAGCAACCGCCGACAGCACAAGGTGCTTCTTTGATGGTGATACGCCTGCAGAGACAGCGAAGTCAGCGGCTATTATCTTGCGGAAAAGCTCGACGCCATGTGATTCGTACACCCTTATCACATTATTGTCCCTTTTGGCCGATGTAATCACTGTCACATACCCGCCATCGCTTATATCCGCATTAAGGATGGCAGTGTCCGTTTTGTCCTGCCAGCGTATCGAATCGCCGTCCATGACACATATCTCCGTGGAGCCGGCATTGGCAAGAAGGATCCTCGATCCGCTGGTCCTTACTATGGGGTCCTCAAACTCGATACCTTCTGACCTCAATATCCCGCCTTTCTTATCAAGGAACAGGACTCCGCTTCTGCTGCACTTCACGATATTTCCCCTGTGCAGAGTAAAAACGGGCTTATCTCTTATGTTAAACACGAAGGAGTACAGGACCTCAGCAACCTTTGCCTCTCTTTCCTCCGAACCTGTGAGCCTGAGCATCATTTCCCGCGGATCGATGGACGGGTCCAGACTGCGCTGCCAGCTGAAAACCGCTACAGCAACAATACACAGGAACAGCATCAGTGCCGATATGATGCCGGCTGTACGTTCCCGCGGCGCCGGCCTGTCCTGCTCGGGGATATATTTCAAGAGACCACCTCAGCTTTGCACTCCCAATGACTTTGTTACAAACCATTTTACCATATAAATCAAGCCATTGAAAGACAGACCAATGCTGTAGCGACCTATCCTCTGCCGACCGGGAAGCGCCTGTCCGCCCGTCTGCCCTCACGGCTCACCGGTCCGGACAACAGCCCCTGCAGTCCTGTGACGAGTATCACGATAATCATGAACAGGCCAAGCCAGCCGAAAGCAGGGTATATCAGAGATATGAGCCTGGAAAACCCAAGTGTCGACAGAGGCACTGCACAGGCACACAGAAGCATGGCGACGATCCTTTTATCGACTCTGAACAGGTTGCCGGCCCTGTCTGAGAAGCAGAAACCGGAAGTTACAGCAGACACCAGCATCGCAAGCCATAGCAGTACACTATAGAGCCATCCCGCCGATGAACTGATACTGTGCAGTATATCCAGCAGCGGTATTTCCCTGTCAGCCGCTGAAGGATAGAACAGAAAAATGACGGTGTTGATCACAATTGCTGCCACCGTCAGTACAACTCCCCCAAGTATGCCTGCCGCGAATGCTGTCCTGCGTGTCTTCAGATACGGCAGCATGCTGCACAACATCATGACAGAGAGTATGCTGTTGTAGCTGACGTAGAGGAGCGATGAAAAGAACCAGTTCTTCGTGATGCGCGAAATGTATACTGTAATGCTGAAAACCGGGGATTCCTTCATGATGATGATATAGAGGCCTGTAAGGATGATCCCTGCTGTGAGCACAGGTGTGAGTACTGAACTGAAAACGGAGATGCCTTTTATGTTCGTCATTATCAAAAAAGTACAGATGATCCCCATTATCAACACTGCACTTTTGAATTTTATCCCGGTCAACTGTGCCAGTATCTGCCCCGAGCCTGCAGTCATGATGCTGTACATGCAGAAAACGAACACAGTCGCTGCTGTTTCGATGATCCAGCCCAGCCGCCATCCAAAAACAGGGAATATGAATTCCTCATAGTTTCTTATCCGCTCACTGTAGACCTTGTCGAGAACGATACAGCCTACTGCGCTGAAAAGAATGCCTGCCAGCAATATCCCCCAGAACCCGCCTGTCTTATAAGCAGAGAAAAACTGCATGATCTCCTGCCCTGATGCAAATCCCGCACCTATTATGCTCGCCGCATATATGCCCGCGACCCTGAGTGTATTCCTGAGCTCATCACGCATAAAAAACAGCTCCGGCCATAGAATCCATCAGTTCATTCTATGTCGGAGCCGCTTTTCAAATTACTTTATTATTCAGCTATTTCTCCTGCTCAGCCAGGAAATCCATCAGGGTATCCAATGCCTGCTTCATTCCCTCGATGCCGAAGTCCACCTTATTCTTTCTCTTTACAAGCACTCCTGCGTATTCGCCATTCCTTACCACGTAGTAGAAGTTTTCATCCCGAGGTATGAATTCCACCTTCATGGTTCCGTCCTTGAGTGTGTAGACCACCGTTATGTCAGCCCCTTTACCTGACGGGTCGCCGTCTGTATCGATTTCGTCGATACTGATGCCAATAAGCGCCTGATAGAATTTCCTGAACGGTTGTTTGCCGTCTTCGTCCTTGCCGCTGGCATCGATGCCATCCACATAGAATTTGTCTTTGTCATTGTCGGAATTGCCCTCTTCGTCCATATATACATCAAGCTCCATGTGGGTGGTTTTCCCGTCCATAGTCAGATCGATCTTTTCCACCTGGTTGATATTCACAATATAGGCAAAGACACTGACGATTTCCTTCAGAGGCTTGTCGAGGAAGGTAAACGGATTTATGTCTATGGTGAATACTTCGTCGTTTCCTTCGAGCTTTGCGAATATCGCCGACCGGTTCCTGTCCTCACGGCCCATCTGAAGCTTTACCTCACCGGTGACTTCTGTGCTGAACACCAGCTCATATGTCGGTTTGTCCAGCCCGTATACTGAAAGATCCGCGGGTTTGTCCTCGACGAATTCCACGATCGTAGTGTCAGCAATGGCTTCAAGCATCGGGTAGAAGGATGTTTCATTCAGATTTCCGCTTATCGGTGTCAGCATATTCCATGTATCCCCATCCTTTTCGGACATAAATACAGTCTGACCCTTTCTGTTCATGCCGAAGCTGTCTATATCATCTACGGTTATATCAAACAGCTGTTTGGTCCTCATGCTGTTTCTTCCCGAAACGAGCTTATCGCCGGTATAGCTGCCTATCACACATACTCTGTTCGTTCCACTGGCCTTAACATAGTATCCGCCTCCGGTAGGTGTCTTGCTGCCGATCTCTATTGTCACAGAGGTACCGTCCTTCGCCTTTATCGTGGCAAAGGCAGGATCGTCAAGCCCATATATGGAAAGGTCCTGTGCATCCTCTTCCACAACCTTGTCGACAACGATAGAGGCAGAATTGATAACGATGCTGCTCAATGCCGACGGATCGTATCTCAGGTCCGTGGGAACAGAAAGAGCCCATTCATCATCCTTCCTGATGATCACGAAGGTGCCTTCCTTGTTTTCCAGCGTAACAGACTCTATATCGGTGGAGATATAATCTGCCAGCTTCTCATATTCCCTGGGCTGACTCAACGGCTCATTGGCCTTTTTACTTCTGATCAGAAAGTATGCACCGGCAAGAAGCGCAACTATGACCAACAGAATAATCGCATTCCTGTAAAACTTCATAAATGACGCCTCCTCAAATATACCATCAGTCCTGTACCGAATATCAGAAGCGGGAACACTACCACAAGCACCCCTGACATTACAGAAACCTGCCGCTGCGTAATGTTGAACCTGTTTACATCAAAGCTCTTGGTAGGCACTATTATCTCATCTTTGATCTCTACCATCCAGCTTATGGCCGACATGAAGAAGTTGATGTTGCTGAAGTAAAAGTCGCCATAAACCTGGTAGGCGTAATCGTTGACAAAAGTGGAGTTGCCCATGACGATTATTTTCGAGGGCTTCTCTCCGCCCTTATAGTCCACCGCCACCGCCAGTTCAAGAGGCCCTGGCAGATCGTCTCCACGTGACTTGTTGACCATCTCGCCTACTGCGCTGTCACTGGTGCTTATCAGCGAAGTATGTGTTATATACTGTTTCTCGTTCTTCAAAATGCTTATGCTCCTGCAGTTGGTCAAAAACGTGTTGAATGCCCTGGGTACGATGGAGCTGGACTTCACATCCACCACCAGCGTATACGGATCCTGGGGCAGATGCCTGCTCTCATCGGTTTCCCTGACCTTGTCATAATTGAGCTCAAGGTTGAACTTATTGAGCAGCTTGTTCAGTTCCTCGAATGAGGGATCGTTTTCAAGATAGTCGAACATGAAAATGGCCTTGCCCCCATTGTGGAAGTAGTTTTCCAGCACATCCCTCTCAGAGTACGAAAAGTCTCTTCTGGGCGACGCAACAACCACAAGCTCTGCATCTTCAGGTACCTGTTCCACTGTCATGAGATTGATCTTTTTCACGAGGATATTGTTCTTTTCCAGGTATTCCTTCAGATTCCTGTATTGGAAGTCCACATCGCTTTCATCATGACCTTCCGTGAAGTAAATGACGGGAGTATACTCCGACGTCACATATTTGATCGCACCGGTAAATCCCTGCTCAGCATTGGAACCGGTAATGTACTGGCTGAATGAGTACTGATCGAATTCCATCTGGAAAAGGTCATAGTAATCCAGTTTCTTTTTCTTTTCGACGCCGTTGACCACGCTTTTGACAACGAAGTTCGTTGAGCGAAGGTTCATTGTGTTGTCAGGATCCAACTGATTGATTATCCCCGGATTCCTGTCCGGATCTATATATCTGACCGTGACACGCGGACTTTTGGCGTACAGGCTCAGCAGATCCGTCACCTGCTTGTACTCACTGCCGGAGGATACGACTGCATCATCGAACAGGCCGATGATCTCCACATC
>DGEE01000156.1:7891-16010 GCA_002385815.1 Hungateiclostridiaceae bacterium UBA3934 | reverse complement strand
ACGATAGCCATAACTATGACTGCGGCTGTTATGATGGCTGCATTCGTGCCGTATTTCAGGCTTTTTTTATTTAAAAGATTTTTGATTTTATTCTTATCTGTTTTTGCCATTTATATCACCCCTGACTCCAGCGTCTTTTTTCGATTACTCTTATCGTAAGGAACAGAAATACTGCGGTAAAGCTCAGGTAGTAAACTACAGGGCTGAGACCCAGTATGCCCCTGTTGAAATCCTCGTATCTCGACAGGATCGAGAACCAGCTCAGCAGCTTCGATGCGAAACCGCCTACTACATTGCTCATACTGTCCGCCAGCCACATTATCAGGAGTGATGCATAGCTGATGATAACAGCTATGACCTGATTCTCAGTCAGTGAGGAGGCAAAAACACCGACAGCGATATATGTTGCCCCCAGGAGCATGAATCCGATGTAACCGCCTATCAGCTGCACCGTGAATTTGGCACCAAATGCCAGCTGCACTATCGGATATACGAAAGTGAGCACGGTCATCACTGCGAATACAAAATATACGGCAAGGAATTTCCCTATGACCATCGAAGTGATGTTCACGGGCGAAGTGATCAGCAATACCTCCGTGCCATGCTTGCGGTCCTCTGCCAGGATCCTCATGGTGAGCACCGGTATCACCACAATCAGTATGAATCCCATCGTAGCAAGGGTATCATTGAAATCACCGTAACCATATCTCAGATATGGAAGGAATATTATCGATGTCAGCAAAATAAACAGGCCTATGAGTATATAAGCCATGGGAGAGTAAAAATAGGACTTGACTTCTTTCCAGAATATCGCTGCCATACGTCAAACGACCTCCTTTTCCTGTGTCACTATTTGCAGGAATATATCTTCAAGGCTCAGGTTGAGACTCTTCAGCTCGATTATCGGATGCCCCAGCTTGGCCATGGCAAAGAAAAGGGGCTTTCTTATATCCACTTCCTTGTCGGATTCGATAACGTAGCTTATTGCCTCATTGTCCTTTTCTGATGCTGCCTCGACATACTTGACACCGTAAATCCCCCTGATGGCATTTTCCACAGAATTTCTGGGGCCTGCTATGGTAGCCGTCAGCTTCGAAGCTGAGCCGAGACCCTTAGACAGGTTTTCAGGTGTATCGATGGCTGCAATCTCGCCCTTATTGATGATGACTATCCTTTCACAAACAGCACTGACTTCAGGAAGGATGTGTGAGCTGAGGATAATGGTATGTTCCTTACCCAGAGCCTTTATCAGCTTCCTGATCTCGATGATCTGCTTGGGGTCGAGACCGACGGTAGGCTCGTCAAGTATGAGAACGTCAGGGCTCCCCACGAGAGACTGTGCAAGACCGACTCTCTGCTTATAACCCTTTGAAAGATTTTTGATGAGTCTGTTTCTGTGGTCTCCTATCTTCACAAGCTCCATGATGTCGCTTATCTGGCTTCTCTTTTGTTTCTTGTCCACCTTTTTAAGATCAGCCACAAAGTTCAGATAATCTATGACTGTCATGTCCATGTAAACCGGAGGCTGCTCAGGCAGATAACCTATGCGTTTCTTGACTTCTTTCGGCGATTCCAGGATATCATATCCGCACACCCTCACAGTTCCCTCGGTGGACGGTATGTAACCTGTAATGATATTCATCGTGGTGGTTTTGCCCGCTCCGTTCGGGCCGAGGAAACCCAGTATCTCACCTTTTTCGACGGTGAAATTCAGATTGTTCACAGCCTTTATCTGACCGTATTGTTTGGTCAGGTTCTGTATTTCTATCATCTTTTCCCCTCCTGCAATAAACGTCGTATTGACACATTGCGCCAATACAATTATGAGAGATACATTTTAATAAATTATGAACAATTTGTTAAAAAGCATCCATAATTTGCGAAAGCCAAAAATGCCCTGTCTTCGGACATTTCAGGCTTTACTAATTATATAGTTTTTGTAAATGCATTTCAAGGAATTTTTAGACGGCAGGAAAACCCAACCAGCCCTGAAAGCGTCTGTCACCGGCGACGAGGCGTGAACAGGCTGGCCAGGACAGGTGCCAGAAAGGACAGTCCACCAGCGATCATCCACTCGCTCAGTCCCAGCGGGACTGTTTTGAAAACATTCCGCAGTACCGGGATATATACGACACAGAGCATCATGATCAATGAGCATATAACTGCAAAGACCAGGTAAATATTGCTGAACAGCGGTATCTGAAAAATATTCCGTGTTTCCGATTTGCATTCGAATACATGTATGAGCTGTGACAGGACCAGGGTGACGAAAGCTCCTGTCCTGGCCAGGCCGACATCGGCTGTATGCCAGAGCAGCGTTGCATAGACTGCCAGAGTTGTCAGACCTATCATGATGCCTCTGGCAATGATCAGACCGGCAAGGCCATGTGAAAAAATGCTCTCATCGGGACTTCTGGGTTCGCGCCTCATAACATCCTTTTCGGGCGGATCGAAACCGAGTGCTACTGCCGGCAAACCATCAGTCACCAGGTTGACCCACAGTATCTGTATGGGCAGCAGCGGCACAGGCAGTCCTGCCAGCATGCCGAGGAACATGGTCAGTACTTCGCCCAGATTGCATGACAGCATGTATCTGATGAACTTCCTTATATTGCTGTAGATGACCCGTCCCTCCTCTATCGCGGCGACAATGGTGGCGAAATTGTCATCCATCAGCATCATCGACGATGCCTCCTTCGTCACATCAGTGCCGGTCCTGCCCATGGCGATCCCGATATCTGCCTCCTTGACAGCAGGAGCATCATTCACGCCGTCACCGGTCATGGCCACGATGCTGCCCAGCCTTTTGAGCACTCTTACTATCGTCAGCTTGTGTTTGGGAGATACCCTTGCATAAACAGTAGTATTGGCAGCCGCCTCCTCAAGCGATCCTTCGTCCATAGAATCCAGCTCTTCACCTGTGATAACATTGTCTCCGTCTCTGTATATGTCGAGCTCCTTTGCAATAGCTACAGCGGTCAGCTTGTGGTCGCCGGTTATCATGACCGGCCTGATGCCTGCCATTTTGCACTTCATTACGGCTTCTGCCGCCTCCGGCCTGGGCGGATCGATCATGCCGGCGAGTCCGGCAAAAATGAGGTCAGACTCCAGTGATTCTCTTGTATACCTTTCATTCCCGAGTCTTTTATATGCAACGGCTATTACTCTCAGTGCGCCGGCGGCCATACGATCATTGGCCCTGAGTATCCTGGCCCTGTGTACATTGTCCATTTTCCTGACGATGCCGGCATTTTCAACCCTGCTGCACTTTTTCAGCAGCACGTCAGGAGCTCCTTTCGTGAATACATAGATTTCACCTTTTCTGTCGGCGCATACCACTGACATGCATTTCCTGTCCGAATCGAAGGGGAATTCATCTGTCCTGCGGTATACACTGCTGAGCTCGTCAAAGGTAAGGCCGGCTTTCCCTGCTGCCTCCATCAATGCCACTTCCGTCGGGTCACCTGTGAAGCTCTGCTTTTTATCCGCAGATGCGGGCTTTTTTCTGAAAGGCCCCGGTACAGTCTGCCTGTCACAGGCTGTTACGGCAGGTCTGGCGTTATTGCAGAGCGCTGCGATCTCAAGGACTTTCCTCAGGCTCCTGTCGGAGGCATCCAGAACTCTGCCGTTCATATGGAAATAACCTGCCGATTTTTTATCAAGATGTGCCCCGGGCCTTTTTTCATCCATTATCTCGATGATCCTGCCATCGGTATATATCTGCCTTACAGTCATTTTGTTCTGTGTCAGCGTTCCAGTTTTGTCTGAGCATACGACACCTGCACATCCAAGAGTCTCGACTGCAGGCAGCTTTCTGATCAGCGCATTCCTGCGCATCATCCTCTGGACACCCAGGGCCAGTGAAATGGTCACCAGCGCAGGTAGTCCCTCCGGCACAGCAGCAACGGCAAGGCTGATTCCTGACAGTAGCATGTTGAATACGTCTTCACCCCGCATAATGCCGACACCGGCTACCACAGCACATATGACGAGGCATCCTGTAGCAATGATCTTGCCAAGCTTGTCGAGCCTTTTCTGCAGCGGTGTCTGCTCCTGCTCTATGTTCTGAAGAAGATCCGCTATGCGCCCCATTTCCGTCTGCATTCCTGTGGCTGTCACAAGTGCTGTGGCTCTGCCAGCCGTTACACTGGTGCCCATGAATACTCTGCATTTATCATTTACCCTGAAGGGATCAGCGCCAGGTGATTTCGCGCTTTTTTCCACAGGGACCGACTCACCCGTCAGCAGGGATTCATCTGCCTGTATATTTGAACTGTCCAGCAGCACCGCATCTGCAGCGATCCTGTCGCCTGCCTCGAGGATGATGAGGTCTCCGGGGACTACCCGGTAGGCCGGTATACTGACCTGCCTTCCGTCCCTGATCACTTTTGCCTCGGGGGCAGTCAGGCTCTTAAGAGCTTCCATGGTCTTTTCAGTCCTGTATTCCTGTATGAAGCCCAATACAGCATTGAGAGTAACTATGGCGATGATCGTTGCAGCTTCGGTGATTTCCCCCATGAATGCAGATATGGCTGTGGATATCATGAGGATTATGACCATTATGTCAGTAAACTGACTTAACAGCAGTTTTACAGGAGACGCCTTCTTCCTGTCCGCCAACTGGTTAGGACCATGCTCGAGAAGCCTCCTTTCAGCCTCTCTCTGACTCAGGCCCGAAACTGAACCTGCATTTTCGTGGACAGCTCTCAGAATACTCTTCCCATGCAAATAAGACACCCCTTCTTCTCCGCATACAGATCAGTATATGTCCTATTTCTATTCAAAAGCGGCATGGATTAGACCATGCCGCTTCATGCGGATAAAAGCCCTGAATCATATGGATTTGTCTCAAACTGCGGGGTGCCTTATTCCTCGTATACCTTTCTGATGCCTTCGATGGCCTGTAAATCATTCAGAGTCTTTATGTCTATCGTAGTTCCGGGCATCTTCACAAGAAGCTTTATCATCTGCGCATTGTCCTTGCTTTTATATAACTGTATATTCCTGATCTCGATGCCGCTGCTTTCCAGCAGATTGGTGACCTGCCCGATCTGGCCGCTGACATTTTCGGATTCGACGATGAATGTCCTGTACCTGCTTCTCCTCGAAAAACGTATCTCTGCCTTTTTGAGAGTGATGAGAGTCAGGAATACGAATATCGTTGCTACAACTGCACCTGCATAGAAACCGCTCCCGACAGCTATCCCGACACAGGAGACCGCCCAGAGGCTTGCTGCCGTAGTAAGGCCCCGGACATTGAAGCCATCACGTATGATGGTGCCGGCCCCGAGAAAACCGATGCCGCTTATGACCTGGGCACCCAGTCTTGCAGGGTCCACTGCCGAAATGGAATACTTTCTGACCAGAAACTCTGAAGTGATCATAACCAGGGCAGAACCGGCGCATACGAGTATATGAGTCCTGAAGCCGGCAGGCCTGTTCGTGTTTTCCCTTTCATACCCGATGAAGCCGCCCAGCAGCACGGCAAGCAGCATTCTGGCAAATATCTCCAGCTCGAAAGGCATCATACCACCTCAGTTCCTGAATACTTTTCTCGGTATATAGAACCTGAAATTGTTCAGCATCTTCTCTGTGGGCTCAAAAATAACCAATGTCTTTTCACCGTTGTAGTTGAGCGTCACGAAATATGCATCCGGTGAATCCTTGGAGCTCGAAGCATCTATCCTGTTCCTGATGTTCTGTACCGACTGGTCGAAATGGCTGCTCTTTACCGGAGATACGATGTCGAATTCCCTGCAGTTTGCGCTGAATATCCTTTTCCTCTTCCTTTTGGATATTATCACGTCGATATCGAGATCGCCATTGGTCACTATATATTCATATTCGATATTCCGCGAAGTTATAAGTCTGTATCCCAGATATGCTATACCAGCCGCGACTATCAGACTCAGCCCCAGCTGTGCCAGTATCGGTATCGAAAGAACCACCATTATCAGCAGCGCTGCTGCGATGATGATACCTGCCGTAATAAGGTGGTCGGTCAGGGTTTTCTTTCTTGTCACGAGCTTTTCCATAAATATATCCATTCAAAATCCTCCCATATGGCAACCATATTGGTATAGTTGTGTATTCTGATTTTATCACACCATTAGCTGATTAACAATATTTCAGTGCTGTGGCGGCCTGTCCCCTGATATATCGATGACCACCACCTCAGGCGGATTGAATATCCTCGGCAGCCTTGGATTGTATGATACCCCGCGGCTGACTATGTGCGTCATGACACCATGGCGGTAAAGGCCTCCTGCATATTCGGGGAACAATCCCTGGTCAGGGGCGTATAAACCGTTGAGGATAAAGGGGATCCTCACCTGCCCGCCGTGGGAATGGCCGGACAGCACAAGATCAAAACTGAACTCCCTGTATATGTCCACCAGCTCCGGCCGATGTGACAGCAGTATCTTGTAGCCTGGCTCAGTTTCAAGACCGTCGAATGCCTCATGCATCTCCTGCTCCCAGTCATACCAGATGTCCTTATGAAGCTTTATGTCCGGGTCATCGACACCGCAGATGATGATCTCTGCGCCATTGATGGTGATTTTCCTGTAATCGTGCTCCAATACCGTTGCTCCGTATCGTTTTATCATCGCCTTTATCCGGTCCGTTTCATATGACCAGCATTCATGGTTCCCTGAAACATAGAAAACAGGAGCAATATCCCTGATATTGGCGAGGAACATCTCAGTGCCCGTATGAGGCTCCCTGTCGTCTGCTATATCGCCTGCAAGGGCAATAAGATCCGGATCCTGCTTCTTTATCAGACCTACGAGAGATTTTTGCCCTTCACCGTATATACTGCTGTGGAGATCTGCTATGAGAACTATCCTCACATTCTGTCCGGGATCGAGTTTATCAGTACCGACCCTGTATCTGCGGACAGTCAGGCCATCGTAGAAGGCAGCGAATATCATGAAAACAAAAAGTCCGGCAATGATCAGGACAACAATCTTTTTTCTGCTCCTGCTTCTGCCCCTGATTTCACTGTCGCTACTGATTCCGGTTTCTGTATCAGTTACTCCACTGCTCTGTGGTATCCTGTCCGTCTCCAAACCCGATCCTCCTCAGATTTCAGCTTGTATGGCGGTACATACCGGGGCTGTACCAGATCGGTGATACGTGCGTCCGCTTTATTTTGATATGATCCGTTATGATAACCGCCAAAATACGATTATGCCGGCTGCTGTGCAAAGGATCCAATCCGCCGTTGCCTGTCTTCTCTGTCCTGATATATGTCACAAATTCACCTGTATAATATACCATATATCAGGAAAATTGTCTGGAATATGGACAAAAAGACCCGCTTAAGCGGGTCTTTTCAGTTGTGTGATTTTTAAAGTCTGGTGTCAGCTGCGCCAACATCTTTGCTGTCAGCGCATGCTGTATATTCCACAGTCAGCCTGTTTTAGTACATGCCGCCCATTCCACCGCCTGCTCCGCCTGCAGGCATCGGGGGCTCTTTCTCCGGCAAGTCTGTTACAACACTTTCTGTAGTGAGCACCATAGATGCTATGGATGCAGCATTCTGGAGTGCAGTTCTCGTGACCTTGGTAGGATCGACAATACCTGCCTTGATCATCTCGGTGTATGTTTCCGTCAATACATCAAAGCCTGTGCCGACTTCGCTGTTCTTGACCTTGTCAACGATGACGGAGCCTTCGAGTCCCGCATTCGCAGCGATCTGTCTTACGGGCTCTTCAAGGGCCTTAACAATGATCTGTACACCTGTCCTTTCATCTCCCTGGACCTGATCGAGCAATGCTGCTACCTTGGGTATGGCATCCACATATGCTGTACCGCCGCCTGCAACGATACCTTCCTCGACTGCAGCCTTGGTTGCCGCAAGAGCGTCCTCGATACGGAGCTTCTTTTCCTTCATTTCTGTTTCCGTTGCAGCACCGACCTGGATGACAGCTACGCCGCCTGCCAGTTTTGCGAGTCTCTCCTGGAGCTTCTCCCTGTCGAAATCTGAAGTGGTCTCTTCGATCTGGGATTTGATCGAGTTGATCCTCTTTTTGATCTCATCCGGGCTGCCGGCACCATCGACGATGATGGTGTTTTCTTTCTGGACCTTGACCTGTCTTGCTTTGCCGAGCTGGTC
>DGEE01000156.1:6110-7700 GCA_002385815.1 Hungateiclostridiaceae bacterium UBA3934 | reverse complement strand
CCGGGAGCCTTGACAGCCACGCTGGCGAATGTGCCGCGAAGCTTGTTCAGTATCAATGTGGTCAGTGCTTCGCCTTCCACATCCTCTGCAATTATCAGCAGCTTCTTCCCTGCCTGTACTATCTGCTCGAGAAGCGGCAGCAGATCCTGTACATTGCTGAGCTTCTTGTCTGTGATAAGGATGTATGGATCATCGAGGACAGCTTCCATCTTGTCAGTGTCAGTCACCATGTATGCTGAAATGTATCCTCTGTCAAACTGCATACCTTCGACTATTTCAAGGCTCGTGCCCATGGTCTTGGCTTCCTCGACAGTTATGACACCGTCATTGGTCACCTTTTCCATAGCATCCGATATCAGCTCGCCTATGACATCATCATTTGCCGAGATAGCTGCAACTCTGGCTATGTCTTCCTTGCCCTGGACCTTCCTGCTGTTTTCCTTTATTGCATCGACTGCAACATCTACAGCTTTAGCCAGACCTCTTTTGAGTATCATCGGGTTTGCGCCTGCTGCAACGTTTTTAAGGCCTTCTCTGATGATAGCCTGAGCAAGCAGGGTAGCTGTGGTCGTACCGTCACCTGCGACGTCATTGGTCTTGGTGGCGACTTCCTTTACGAGCTGAGCACCCATGTTTTCGAATTTGTCTTCAAGTTCTATTTCCTTTGCGATGGTCACACCGTCATTGGTGATAACGGGTGAACCGAATTTCTTATCAAGAACTACGTTCCTGCCTTTCGGTCCAAGAGTGATCTTGACCGTATCAGCCAGCTGGTTTACACCGCTTTCCAGCGCGCGTCTGGCCTCTTCTGAATATTTGATATCTTTTGCCATATATTTTATGCCTCCTTGTCACTAATGATTTTTCAAACCAAATGTTCGCCGATTATTCGACCTTCGCCAGAATATCACTCTGCTTGAGGATCGTGTATTCCACATCATCGATTTTTACTTCAGTTCCTGCATATTTACTGATAAGTACTTTGTCACCGACTTTTACTTCCATCTTGATCTCTCTGCCCTTGTCATCATAGCCGCCGGGTCCGACAGCTACGACTTCGGCTACCTGCGGCTTCTCCTTTGCACTGCCGGGAAGGACAACGCCGCCTTTAGTAACCTCTTCGCCTTCAAGCATTTTGATAACAACTCTTTCACCCAATGGCTTTATTGTCATAAAGTATACCTCCTGTTATATTTTTTGCAGTTTATTAGCACTCACTGATGTTGAGTGCTAATTACACTAATAATATATATAATACCCATTCTTTAATCAAATATGCGGTTTTTCTAAAATGTTCCGTTTTTCAGCCGTTAGCTTTAATTACATGGCTATTTTACCTTATTTCACCGTTTTTCATTTTCAGGCTCTCTTTTTCAGTTCTGCAAACACGTCTGTCAACGTCATTCCCCTCTCGGCGAGGAGGACCATTATATGATATAACAGGTCTGCTATCTCTGCCTTTATTTCAGAAGACGACTTATTCTTGGATGCGATTATGACTTCACTTGTCTCTTCTCCGATTTTCTTGAGGATCTTATCGAGGCCCTTTGCAAACAGATAATTGGTATAGGAACCCTCCTTCGGCTCAGC
>DGEE01000156.1:2131-5868 GCA_002385815.1 Hungateiclostridiaceae bacterium UBA3934 | reverse complement strand
CACAGATTTCTGCACGGCTGTCTGTTTTTGCTTCCATGGCACCGCTGCTTTCATCAGTTTGCACCATATCAGTGCCGATCCCGGGCTGAGGCATATCAAATTTTGTGTAGAAGCAGGAATGATGCCCTGTGTGACATGCAGCACCGGTCTGCTCCGCTTTGATAAGGAGAGCATCCCCGTCACAGTCGACACTGATGTTCCTGACTTTCTGGTAATGACCCGAGGTCTCCCCCTTGAGCCACAGCTTTTGCCTGCTCCTGCTGTAGTAATGGACCATGCCGGTCCTTATGGTCTCCCTCAGCGCCTGCTCATTCATGTATGCCAGCATGAGCACCTCGTCGGTCCTTATATCCTGGGTGATCACAGGGATAAGACCATCCTGACCAAATTTTACGATATCAAGAATGTTTGTCATTTCACACCCTCACTTTTATTCCTTTTTCTTTCAGCCAGAGCTTCAGGTCGCGTATGTCAAGCTCCCTGAAATGGAAAAGTGACGCTGCAAGCACCGCGTCGGCCCTCCCTTCCGTCAGTGCCTCATAAAAATGCTCCCTGGCGCCCGCCCCGCCGGATGCTGTCACCGGCAGCCCTGAGCTTTCCGAAACAGCCCTGGTCAGCTCGATATCAAAACCATCCTTTGTACCGTCCCGGTCCATGCTTGTCAGAAGAATCTCACCTGCTCCGAGCTCTGCTGCCCGAAAGCTCCATTCCACTGCGTCAAGTCCGGTGTTTACACGCCCTCCGTTGATATATACATCCCAGCCGTTTCCGCTGTCTCGCCTTCGGGCATCGATGGCAACTACTATGCGTCCGCTTCCGAAGCGCTCTGCCGCCTCGGATATCAAACCGGGTTTCTTCACTGCGGCAGAATTCACTGAAACTTTATCTGCTCCGGCTTTGAACAGCCTTTCGAAATCCTCGCAGGTTCTGATGCCGCCTCCCACGGTAAAGGGGATCGAAATGCTGTCGGCCACCTGCCGCACAACATCGGTAATGGTAGAGCGTCGGTCCGCCGATGCCGTGATGTCCAGCAATACCAGCTCATCTGCTCCGGCCTTTTCATAGTATGCAGCGTGCTCCACAGGATCCCCGGCGTCTCTGAAGTTGATGAAATTTACTCCTTTGACCACTCTGCCGTCGACCACGTCCAGACATGGTATTATTCTCTTATTGCCCATATTGAGACCTCTTTCCCGCAGCCAGTCATTTTGCGGCTGCAATAGCTTCCTTAAGATCGATATTCCCGGTGTAAAGTGCTTTACCGATTATGGCTCCCGCGACCCCGGCATTCTTCAGGTTTTTTATGTCCTGAATGCTTGAGACCCCGCCTGAGGCGATGACATCCATGCCGACAGCCTTCACCATTTCCTCCATTGCTTTGAGATTCGGACCTTTGAGCATCCCATCCCTTGAAATATCCGTGTATATTATCACACCTACGCCCAGATCCTCCATTTTCCTGGCAAATTCCACCGCTGTGAATCCACTGGTCTGTTCCCATCCTTCTGTTGCCACAAAACCGTCTTTTGCATCGACGGCTATGGCGATGCCGGCTCCGAATCTTTCAGCAGCGGCTTTCACCAGCATCGGATCATTTACTGCTGAAGTCCCGAGTATAACTCTCTTTATACCCTTATCAAGCAGTATCTCCATCGTCTCCGCTGTCCGGATGCCACCGCCGGTCTGTACCGGTATCCCGAGCTCTGCTGCTAACTCACCGATAATGTCCATATTCTGCGGACTCCCAAGTCTGGCCCCGTCCAGGTCCACCACGTGGAGGTACTCTGCACCTGCCTGCTCAAAGCTGCGGGCCATTTCCACCGGGTCATCGGAATAGACCGTCACATCGCTGAACCTTCCCTGGACCAGCCTGACACATTTTCCGTCCTTTATATCTATTGCAGGATAAATTACCATTTTATCTTCACTCCGATCACATGTGTTTACATGAGCCTGTCACGGTATGCGTTCCGGTGATGTCACCGCAAAACCTGATCACAGCACACCTTTTGTGGACATGACTCCCCGGATACGGCTGTCAGTCCTCACAGCCTCATCAAGAGCCCTTCCGAAAGCCTTGAATATTGCTTCGGCTATATGGTGATTATTACTGCCGTACAGGACATTTATATGTATATTCATGCCGGCATTTACAGACACGGCTCTGAAAAATTCTTCTATCAGTTCGGTTTCCATATTCCCGATCCGCTCACAGGTAAACTTCGCATTAAAAACGAGATAAGGTCTTCCGCCCAAATCCACACTTACCATTGCAAGTGCTTCGTCCATAGGAACATTGGCCGAACCGTATCTTTTTATGGACCCCTTGTCACCCAGCGCCTGTCTGAGTGCTTGTCCGAAAACGATACCCACGTCTTCGACCGTGTGATGTGCGTCCACCTCCAGGTCACCCTCCGCTTTGATCTCAAGATCCATAAGACCGTGCTTCGAGAGCAGTGTCAGCATATGATCGAAGAAACCTGTTCCCGTATTTACTGCAGATCTTCCGCTGCCATCCACCTCCAGCTTCAGCCATATGTCAGTTTCCGCTGTTTTTCTGCTCAATTCGACATTTCTGGCCATTTTCACACCTCCGGGTTTATTTATCTGTAAAATCACAAAGCAGCATATTTGCCTGTAAAGTCCTGCCTCTGTATGACCGGCCCTGAAACTTGCCCTCATGATAACTACAGAAGCCAGTGATTTGCATGTATCTGTTTTCCGTCCGCATCTTTCTGCTCAAAGACCGACTCTCACAGGATCCTGTCCAGCACATCAATGACAGTCCTCATATCCTCGTCCGTACCTATGGTGATACGCAGATGGTTGTCGATCTTCGGCTTTTTGAAATACCTGACGAGGATGCGTTTCTCCCTGAGCCTGCGGAACAAATCCTCAGCCCGTACACTCCTGTGGCTGGCAAATACGAAATTGGCCGAGGAGTCGGTGACGCTGAAGTCCCGCTTTCTTAATTCAGCGGTAAACCATTCCCTGGTCTCTTTTACCTTACTGACAGTTACCCTGTAATATTCGTCGTCCTCCAGTGCGGCAACTCCGGCCGCCAGCGCAAGCCTGTCAAGAGTATATGAGTTGAAGGAGTTCTTTACTTTTTCCAGTGCCCTTATCAGTCCGCTGTCGCCGAATGCAAGTCCGATCCTCATGCCGGCAAGGGCCCGGGATTTTGAAAATGTATGGACCACAAGGAGATTCGGATACTCATCTATAAGACTTACGGCTGACTGTCCGCCGAAATCGATATATGCCTCATCCACAATGACGACAGTGTCAGGATTGCCGTCCAATATTCTGCGTATGGCTGACAATGGCAGGGCTATGCCGGTAGGCGCATTGGGATTCGCAATGACAACGCCCCCGCTGCTGTTCATGAGCTGCTCCGGCCGGATGTCGAATCCGGAGTCAACGGGCACGGTAACATAGTCGATCCCGAACAATGAGGCATAGACCGGATAAAAGGAATAGGTTATATCCGGGAACATAATGGGGCGATCCGGATCAAAAAATGCCATGAATGAGAACGCCAGTATTTCATCCGACCCGTTGCCGGTAAATACCTGGTCCTTTTTCACACCATATTTCGCTGCAGCCGCGTTGACAAGTGCATCACAGGTCGGGTCGGGATAGAGCCGCAGCTTTTCGCCGGTTTCCCTCCTTATTGCCTCCAGTACCTTTGGCGACGGTCCGTACGGGTTCTCATTGGTATTGAGTTTTATGTAGTC
>DGEE01000156.1:0-1860 GCA_002385815.1 Hungateiclostridiaceae bacterium UBA3934 | reverse complement strand
CTGCTCCCCTTGTTCTGTCGTAAGATTGCCCGGTCTGTCAGATGATTCATCAGACCGCAGCCTGTCACAAGCGGTCACCGGGACCGCATCATTTTATTTTTCAAAACGCACCCTGACCGCATTTGCATGGGCGTCCAGTTTTTCGTACTCAGCAAAGCCGATCACCGCATCCTTCGCTTTCTCCAGGGCACTCCTCGTATATGATATCACACTGGATTTCCTGACAAAATCGTCCACACTCAGAGCCGAAAAGAATCTTGCAGTCCCGCCTGTCGGCAGCACATGGTTGGGACCGGCATAATAGTCGCCCAGCGGTTCAGGCGACCAGTTGCCGAGAAAGATTGCCCCGGCATTCCTGATATATGCAAGACGGTTGAAGGGCTCTTCTATGCATAGCTCGAGATGTTCCGGTGCTATGCGGTTGACCACATCCATTGCTTCATCCAGATCATTGACTATTATGGCTGCGCTGTATTCCGACAGTGATTTGTCCAGTATCTCTTTCCTTGTCAGCTTTTCATACTGGCGCCCCATTTCGCGGGATACAGCCTGTGCCAGATCCATAGAAGGCGTCACAAGGATCGATGCGGACAACACATCATGCTCCGCCTGTGACAGCAGATCCGCCGCAACAAAAACAGGATCCGCCGTGTCATCGGCAACTACTGTGATATCGCTGGGTCCTGCAAACATGTCTATATCACAGTAACCATACACAAGCCTTTTGGCTGTTGATACATATATATTGCCTGGTCCCACCACCTTGTCAGCCTTCGGCACTGTTTCCGTTCCGAAAACCATGGCCGCTATGGCCTGAGCACCGCCCATTTTGTATATGTCGGTCACCCCTGACTCGGCAGCTGCAACCAGTACCGCAGGGTCAACACTGCCATCCGGACCGGGAGGCGTGGCCATTATGATCCTTTCGACCCCTGCGACTTTCGCAGGCAGAGCATTCATGAGCACCGAAGATGTCAACACCGCAGTGCCGCCCGGGACGTATATGCCTGCAGTTTGGACAGGTCTGTAAAGCTGGCCCAGCAATATCCCGTCATCACCTGTGGTGAACCAGGAATTCGCCTTTTGTTTTTCATGGAATGCGATGATGTTTGCCTTTGATTTTCTGATTATATCCAGCAGCTTCGGAGATATGGAATCATAAGCCGCATTTATTTCACTCTCAGATACCTTCATGGATGAGGCATCCAGTTCCACCCCGTCAAATCTCGCTGTGTAGTCCAGGACCGCCCTGTCTCCGTTTTTTCTCACATTCTCCAGGATCTCATTTACCGTATCCACTACATCCTGCCTGCCTACACTGTCTCTGCCCACAAGCTTTTCAAAAAGGTCCGAGTCCTTTCCCCGCCTCATGTCTATTATTTTAAGCATGAAGATTTTCACCTCCGCAGTTTCTGCCCTCCGACATCAAACCATTGTTATCTGCTGCCGGGATCCTGATGCGATATATCAACTATTGCTGATCGGGTCCGTTCCCGAGCTGTTTCCTCAATCCGTCGACTATTCTGTTTATGCGTTCACTTTCCATCTTTGCACTTACTCTGTTTACTACCAGTCGTGCGCTTATATCCGCGATGGTGTCCAATACCACCAGTCCGTTCTCCCTCAGTGTCCTTCCGCTTTCCACCAGGTCCACGATCACCTCGGACAGTCCCACGAGTGGTGCCAGTTCCACAGAGCCGTTGAGCTTAATCACCTCGATGGACTCACGCCGTTTGTGCTCGAAATACTCTCTGGCTATGCGCGGATATTTTGTGGCGACCCTTTTGTTGTTCAGGCTGTCAAGCTTCCCGGCCAGTTCCGCTGGTCCCGCTACCACCATTCTGCATGCTGCGAACCCCA
>DGEE01000051.1:7040-9306 GCA_002385815.1 Hungateiclostridiaceae bacterium UBA3934 | reverse complement strand
AAGACGGATGATGCCGGTGAAACCGCTGATTATCTTCGCTGGCTGGATTTTGAGACCGGAGAGGCCGGTGTCAGATGGCATGGCAGCAGAGGGGTGTACAACAGGCAGGTTTTTGTATCGAGAGCATGCAATGCGGTGATCATCAAGCTGGGTGCTCCGTCAGAAGGCAAGCTGGACTGTGATATCTGCCTGGAAGAGCGGCCCGGCAAGGAGCACATAAAAAGTGTGTCGGTCAGAGCCGGTAGGATGGCTGATTTTACAGGGCAGATGCCGGAACAGCCATATTCCGGGAATGATATCTGGCTCGTATTTGACAGCAGATATGAAGTGGGCAATGGCGGCTATTGCGGGATAGCCAGAGTACATACGGCAGGCGGGCATATCGGGCTGGCTGACGGTGCAGCCAGGTTACATGGTGCCGATGGAGCCATAATAGCCGTGCGGACGATCCCCTATGAGGATCATGCTGCATTCAGCCTGGCAGAGGCAATGGCAGAACTGGCCGCCCTCCCGTTGGATCATGACAGGCTTCTCAATGAGCATGCCGGAATCCACGGCCGTTTATTCAATCGCATGCGGCTCGATCTGTGCGGCAGGGATAATGGAACGGGTAAAAGCCGGAGACCGGATGCATGCATGGGTGCAGCCGTACATGACGAAATCAGGGCACTCAGCAATGAAGAGCTTATGGATCAGGCCAGCAACGGCATCATTACACCTGTCTTCATCGAAAGGATGCATGACTTTGGCCGTTATCTGCTCATATCCAGCAGCGGGGAACTGCCTCCAAACCTGCAGGGAGTCTGGAACGGGATCTGGACGCCGCCATGGAGTTCCGACTACACCCTTGATGAAAACCTGCAGATGATGATGTGGCAGGTTCTTCCCGGAAACATGCCTGAGCTGGCCCAAACCTATTTCAATCTCATAGAATCATTCATCGATGACTGGAAAACCAATGCCAGACTTTTTTACGGATGCCGCGGGATCTTTTCCAGCCCCCGTTCATCTACCAGCGGACTGCACAAGCATTTCTGCGAGGACTTCCCGATGATGTTCTGGACTGCCGGTGCCGGCTGGCTTGCCCAGATGTTTTACGACCACTGGCAGTTCACCGGGGATGATGCGTTCCTGAGAGACCATACAGTCCCGCTCCTCAAGGAAATAGCACTTTTTTACGAAGACTTCCTTATAGAAGGTCCTGACGGGAAATACGAATTCATCCCGTCCTATTCGCCGGAAAACACGCCCGCAAATTCGGACAATCCCGTAGCCATAAATGCAACGATGGATATCGCGATTGCAAAGGAAGTACTGTCGAACCTGATCTCAGCATGCCAATGGCTGGACATCGAAAAGGAGAATATCCCGAAATGGAGTGAAATGCTGGGTAAACTGCCGGACTATATGGTCAACAGTGACGGAGCGCTCAAGGAATGGTCCCATCCGGCATTTGAGGATGACTATCATCACAGGCATTCATCACATCTTTATCCCATATTTCCCGGCTTCGAGGTGACCCGATCCAATACTCCCGAACTCTATCAGGCATGTCTCAGGGCAGCAGAGCTCAGACTCACTGACGGCATCGAGGCCATCACAGGATGGGGGCTTGCACATCTTGCCAATATCAGTGCAAGGCTCAAGGACAGTGAGCTTGGCTTTAAGGCGTTGAGCAGGATCATGGCAAAATTCCTTCTGCCAAATTTGTTCACTTGTCACAATGAAGGTGAGCTGTTCCAGATGGATGCCAACCTTGGATTCAGTGCCGCGATACTGGAGATGCTCGTATTCTCCCAGTCAGGGTACATCGAGTTGCTGCCTGCACTACCGCAAGGATTGTCGAAAGGCGCGGCATATGGTATTCTTTGCAGGGGACGCATCACTCTCACAGAGCTGCAGTGGGATATGGACAGAAAGTCCGTATCAGTTACGGTCTTATCAGACACAGACCAGCAGATAAGGCTGAAACTGCCTTGCGCTATCAAATCGTATGAGATAGACGGGGAACGTCAGGAAAAGGAACAGCTCCCGGGAAAAGGATCGTCTCAGGAAAGCGTAGCGCAGCTGAAAGACGGTTCCGACAGTGGTGCATCCGGATGCTGTGATGCATCGCAGATCAGGCTCAAATTGAAAAAGGACGGAGAAACCAGGCTTTTGTTCGTGCTTGATTGAATCAACACGGGATGATGTCCTGAAGAGTGGGAAATGCTCCGGAAGGATGCAGAAAAGCCCCGGGTGCATGTATGGATACTGCAAACTGCGG
>DGEE01000051.1:4580-6794 GCA_002385815.1 Hungateiclostridiaceae bacterium UBA3934 | reverse complement strand
AATCCACAAAAGAAGCGGGGAGCAAAATGGGCAACAGATGCATAAATTTTATCAGATCAACAGTGATCATCCTTATCACCACACTTCTTCTCCAGGGCTGTGCAAGCAGCAAATTCCAAGACAACGATCCTGACCTGGAAGATCAGCCGGAGCAGTCAGAACAGCTTCCGGAGGATACGGATATACCGGATATCTCAGGGCAGCCCCGGGAGGACGAGTCGGAGAATGATGCAGAGAATGACAGGGGTCAGGACGAAGCAGACACCTCCGAAGAACGCAATGATCCTGAGCCGATAGATCTGGAACTGGTGAAGCCTAACGAAGCAGGCAGGATCATGGTCGTGATGTTCCACAATTTCATTGAAGAATATAAAAAAGGCGACAAGCTGTATACGATGACCTTCGACGCCTTCAGAGAACTGCTTGATACCCTGTATGTATCCGGCTACAGGCTTATCAGCCTCAATGATTATCTGAACGGACATATCGATGTGCCTGCCGGCTGTATACCGATGATTTTCACATTCGATGACGGCACTGCAGGTCAGTTCAGTTTTATAGAAGAGAATGGGGAGTTGAGGGTAAATCCAAAATCTGCAGTGGGGATCATGGAGGAGTTCAGCAGGGTCTGTCCGGATTTCGGATTAGAGGGGACATTTTATGTTAACCTCGGCAATCAGACCTTCGGAAAGACCGGCACGCTTCAGCAGCGTCTCCAATACCTTATTGACAAAGGTTTCGAAATAGGCAACCATACCTACTCGCACATCAACCTCAAGACCGAGGCAAAAACTGCAGAAATAATACAGAAGGAGATCGGCGGCAATCAGAAAAGGATGTATGAGTTGGTGCCGGGTTATGCATTCACTACTTTTTCGCTTCCGTACGGACAGCCTTCAAAGGAGCTTGTACAGTATGTCATAAGGGGCGAGTATGAGGGGATCGCATACGAAAATAAGGCCATAATGGAGGTGGGCTGGGATCCGGCTCAATCGCCGTTCAGCGTGAGGTTTGATCCGCTTTCCACCCACAGGGTCAGATCGCCTGGTATCGAACCTGTGGACCAGGATCTCAACTGGTGGCTCAGAAATATGAAACGCAGCAATGAATTCGTCAGTGACGGAGACCCGAATAAAGTGACAGTCCCTGAATCCTATGCTGACCTGGTGGATCAGGACAGGTTGGGCGGAAGGGAACTGGTCATATATTGATCGGAATAAGCTATGTAATGGCAGGTATGGCTTTCATAACCACATCTGATATCAGCGCATGCCCCGCTTCATTGGGATGGATGCCATCCTCGCACAGAAGGGTCAGATAATCTCTGGTCTTCAGAAACGCTTCCCGGATATCGATAAGCAGTACGTTTTTCGCAGCGGCGATTTTGAGCACAGCATTGTTGTACATCTCATGCCACCTGTAAATGTGCTCCACATCGCCGAGCCAGCGGAGTATGTTTTCCGCATTCAGCCCCCTTGATATCCATGAAAAATACCTTTTGGCACCGAGAGGCGGCAATGTGAACAGAACAGGCTTGCTGCCGGACTCTGAGACATCGTCTATGATCTGGCAGTACAGTGATTCGAATTCATCCAGCGGTGTTTTCGGCAAATGGATATCATCAGGACATTCGGAAATCGATTTCCAGTCGAAATCACAGTCATTACCTCCGAACTCAAGTGCTGTGAACTTGTATTCGGGCAGCTTGACCGCATGCTTTTCTATGATTTTTTTGCCGGTGGTTATCGTACAACCGAATTTCGCGAAATTGTCCACTCTGACAGTATCGATGCGCCTGCCTAAAATATTGAGAAAGCTGTTTTTCAGATATGTATACCTGCCCCTGATCGCATCGAATATGACGCCTTTCATTATAGAATCGCCGAATACGCATATGGAATCTTTCATTTCATGTCACCCGTCTGAATAATTTTAAATAATAGATAATCTAATATTGAATATTATATTATGTGATAATCAATATGTCAATATGCGAGCGGGCGATTATTAAAGTTGTTTGCAATATGACATCACGTGTAGTAAAATATTCTGGAAATGTGTCGAAATGCGGCAGAATAGTGACAGAATGATTTGGACTCAGGTAGATGATGGATCCGGGAGGTTGACATGGACAAGATCGATCAGAAGGAAATGGACAAAGTAAAGGAAAAGCTGGTACAACTGAAGCAAAAGCTTGCATCGGAACGCCCTGTT
>DGEE01000051.1:1832-4312 GCA_002385815.1 Hungateiclostridiaceae bacterium UBA3934 | reverse complement strand
CTGCCGAGAGCCGACGGCAAAAAGTATTCCCGTGAGCATCTGGCAGGCCTTACGGAGATATGCCTGCTCAAACAGGTGTTGTCGGTGAAGGACACAGGTTTCCTGCTGAAGCATGTTCAAAAAGGCAGGGATCATGAAGCATTTTATATGGATTTCATAGAGATACTTGACGAAGCACTCAATTATACCGCAGGAAAGCTTGATACTGAATGGGACCTGGAGGCTCTGCCCGACATAGCATTAAGACTGGCCATATCCAGTTATTGTGACAAGCTGGCCTGTGAAAGGCTGATCAGCATAATGCAGCAGGCGGTGGATACGAACGGGCAGAAGAAAAATGACAGGAAACAGGAGCGGAAAGCTGATCACAAGGGCAATCTCAAATCAGATGACAAGGCAGTTCAGAAGAAATGATATTCTATCCACACAGGTTAACATAATCACACCTTACGTGCGTCTGACATAAACACATTTTACATGTGGCCGGCATAAGCGTATTTCAGATATGACCGATACGTACATCGCTGGCTGCAGCCAGTTCCGGTTCAACAGGCTTAAGCGATTTTTGCGCACGCCCTACATAAGCACACCTTATATGTAAATAATTATAGGTTTCCATAATATCATGATTATGGTAAACTATATGATGCCTGATCCCTTAGGGGAGCGGGGGAGACATATTTTGGGGTGAAGCCATTTCGCATGGCGGGGTGTACTCTTTTTACCTAACCCGTCAACTAACCTCGCAGGCTAAAAGAAAAGAGGAGGATACATAATGTCACAGAAGAAGAAGCGTCTGGTATCACTGTTCGCACTATTACTGGTCGTAACTCTGTCTGCAGAAACAGTCCTGGCATATTCAAACATCGTATTGAGAAAAGGCATGAGGGGCAATGAAGTGTATGCCCTGCAGGAGGATCTTTATAAGCTGGGATTCATGAAAGTCAAGCCGACAGGGTATTACGGAGACATCACGAGGGGTGCAGTCCTGAAGCTGCAGAAAAAATACGACCTCCTGCAGGATGGTATTGCGGGGAAGCAGACACTGGGCAAGCTGGACAGCCTGATGGGAAGAGATGCGGCAGCAGACGCGAAAAAAGCAAGCACATCAAGGAGCACATCCAGAGCGGCAGAGGATGTCATCAACTACGCAAGGAGATACCTGGGTGTCAAATATGTATGGGGCGGCTCTACTTCCAAAGGCTTCGATTGTTCAGGCTTTGTCCAGTATGTATACAAACATTTCGGCATTAAGTTGAACAGGACTTCAGCAACCCAGGCGAAAAACGGTTCACATGTAAAAAAGGCGAACCTGAAGCCGGGAGATCTGGTGTTTTTCGATACTAACGGAAAACGCAGCCGCATAAACCATGTAGGCATTTATATAGGAGACGGCAAGATGATACACAGCTCATCCTATTACAAAGGAGTCGTGATAACCGATATAAGCAGCGGTTTTTACGCAAAGACCTATATGACCGCAAGGAGAGTATTGAAATAACGATAGCTTCCATTGATCCGGCAGGATGGCCGGTGCAATATAAGGCATGCTGCGCCAGGAAGTACGGGCCTCACAGTATCGAGCGACTGTGAGGCCCTTTTTATGACTCCGGGAAAGCACAGCTTCGATGGACAGGTCAAACTGCGTAGTTCAGGCGGTATCCTGTATTCGGGAAAGTGTATGGTGGCGGTTTAAAAGAGGAGTTTGTCCGGGGTATGGTCTGATGATATAATCAATATGTATGGCTCGAAGCAACGGAGCTTTGTATAGGAGGAAATGCCTGATGCGAATACTGCACACATCCGACTGGCATCTTGGAAGGAGTCTCGAGCATATCAGCAGGATCGGGGAGCAGCGCGATTTTATCGACTGTCTTGTTAATATCGCAGATGAGGAAGATGTGGACCTGGTTCTGATCGCAGGAGACATATATGATACGTATAACCCGTCAGCCGCTGCGGAGGAGCTGTTTTACGAAGCAATGGACAGGCTGGGAGGGAAAGACGGGAGAGCAGTGATAGTCATAGCCGGAAACCACGACAATCCGGAAAGACTTTGTGCGGCAAGCCCTCTGGCATATAAAAACGGGATAATCCTGCTCGGTTATCCCGGAAGTGATGCCGGTGAATATGAAATGAAGGCGGAAGGCATCAGCATCGTCGATTCAGGTCCAGGATGGCTGGAGCTCAGCCTGTCACGCTGTGAGCACAATGCTGTCATAATCACCATGCCATACCCTTCGGAGGCCAGGCTGGAAGAGCTGCTCTCCGAAGAAGCAGATGAGGCAGAGTTGCAAAATGCGTACTCGGCAAAGATCGGCAGTATATTCTCCAGGCTGTCCGGGAAATTCCGGGATGACACCGTCAATTTGATAACTGCCCATTTGTTCCTGATGGGCGGGAGCACATCTGATTCCGAAAGGACCCTGCAGGTTGGAGGGGCAATGACGGTGGATCCTTCTGTCATACCTGAAAAAACT
>DGEE01000051.1:0-1658 GCA_002385815.1 Hungateiclostridiaceae bacterium UBA3934 | reverse complement strand
GCCCGACGTACTATGCCGGTTCGCCGCTGGCATACAGCTTTTCCGAGGCCGGATACAGCAAGGCGGTATTCATAGTGGATATAATGCCTGGCGGGGAGACGGAAGTCAGACCGATTTACCTTGACTGCGGCAAGCCTTTGAAGAAATGGTATGCAGACAAGGGCATACAGCAGGCTTTGGAATGGTGTGAGGAAGGCAGAGACCCAAATGCGTGGATCGACCTTGAGATACTGACTGACCGGGTACTGACGGCAGATGAGCATAAAACCATCAGAAGCCTTCACCCGGGGATCATAAACATAAGACCCATGATCAGGAGCGAAGAGACGGAAGTGATGAGCCCCGAAAGCAGGGAGGGAAGGAAGATAGATGAACTGTTCAGGGATTATTACAGGTACAGGATGGGGACCGATATACCCGATGAGCTGATGCAGGCATTCCTGGAACTGGTGAATGACGAAAGCGGGCAGGATGATGGGGAGGAGGGGCCTGATGAGACCGAAGCTTCTTGAGATAGAAGGACTCCAGAGCTTTACCGATACACAGGTCATAGATTTTGAAAAGCTTGGCGAGACAGGTCTGTTCGGGATATTCGGGCCGACCGGGAGCGGTAAATCCACCATTCTCGATGCCATAACATTCGCCCTGTACGGCAGGGTCAAAAGGGCTGAAAACGGCACGCAGGGCATCATCAATTCCAGGTGCGATACTGCCCGGGTGGCATTTACCTTTGAATTGGGCAAGGACAGTAATAAGAAGACTTACAGGGTAGAACGGACATACAGGAGAAGGAAGAAATCTCCCAACTCATGCGAACCCAAAATCGCACGTCTCATCGAAGTGACCCGGAACGGCGAGATCCCGCTGTGCGACAGGGCCACAGATGTATCCAACTATGTCAGGGAGCTGCTCGGCCTGAATATTGAGGATTTCACCCGGGCTGTGGTACTTCCCCAGAACAGTTTCCACGAATTCCTGATGCTGAAAAATTCCGAGAGAAGATCCATGCTCGAAAGGCTTTTTTATCTTGAGGAGTACGGAAAGCAGCTGAATGACAAGATCGGGCGCAGGATGTCTTCGCTCAGGAGCCGGATAGATATGCTGACCGGTGAGCTTGCGGGCTATGCAGATGCTTCTGAGGAGGCCCTGAATGAGGCAAAGACTGCCATGGAAACCGCGCTGGAAGAGAGAAAGAATGCGCAGAAGGAATTGAAGCGGGTCGAGAAGTTATTTAACGAATCCAAAGAGGTATGGGGTCTGGTAAGCGAACTGGAGGATCTCAAAAGGAAAGAAGACTCACTCAGACTGGCTGAGGCGGAAATATCGAAGAAGAGGATCCTCCTGGAAAAGGCAGTGAGGGCGGACAGCCTTGCAGAAATAATCAGAAGGAACAGAGAGACCGGACAAAAGCTCAATGAAGCAAAAAAGCAACTGGACAGCATAATGGCTGTTTTGCCCAAAGTCAGTGACCAGCTCGATCAGACGAAATCGGAGTATGAAAGGGTAAAGCGTGATGCGGCTTCAAACCAGCAGAGGCTGGTGGAACAGAGGACCAGGCTGAAGGATGCGCTGGGCGTAAAAGCTGAACTGAAGGTGCTGACTGACAGGATCAGTGAACTTCAGATTTCTGTGAATGAGAAGAAAAATGCAATCGGAAC
>DGEE01000087.1:5952-9385 GCA_002385815.1 Hungateiclostridiaceae bacterium UBA3934 | reverse complement strand
AGATGCAAGCCGGAAATGTCTGCAGATGTCCGGGTGTACTGAAGCAATCGACTTTTCGGAACCACCGGGCGACTCATTGTGTATTGCTGTTCAACTGACACTGACCAACCTGACCGGCAATTTGATCTTGATGACATGGGGGTAACGCATTGATGCGCAACCCCCATTATCTTCACAATCGAAGGTGACGCGGAGATGCTGCACTAATCTGCAGCCTGCGTTATCTTCACATGCATCGTAGGCGTTATGTCAACTGGAATTCCGCTTAAAGAGTTTTCACATAATCCCCTATTTTCTTGTCCATATGTCTTATGTGATTTGTAAGCCAGTTTATGACCATCTTATTGGCATTCAGTATAACCAGGAGATTGCCGCCGCCGTCATTGTAATCTTTCTTCAGCTTGGCCAGATCATTGATAAAGCTTGCATGTGCTTTCTTCTGTGCGTCAAGCTCCGGGTAGCCGATCTCTTCCATATACGATTCTTCGTCGCTGAAATGTTTTTTCGTGTATTCATCCAGAAAATCGATCATTGTATTTATGTACTCTTTTGCTCTCTGCTGCTTTCCGGCCTCAAACAGTTCATTAGCCTTTTCAAACCAGATTTTGTGCTGCTCGTCGATGTTTTCGACACCTACTGACAAATCGGGGGTCCACGCTATTGCCATATGTATTCTCCTTTCGCAACATCGCTGTGTTACTTAAATTTTACAGGTTTTGCGGGATATATTCAATAGACATGGAGAAAATGACGCATTGTGTCGAAATGGGGAGCAGATAAATGCGGCAGACCCGAACAGCAATGCCGTCGATGTGAGGAACCTGTACGCATGATGAAATATATAGTATTTACGCGCTGATTTATCATGCAATGCCATTTTACCTTTCACGGAAGGAATCGTTCTGGGTGGTTCACGGGCGAGGGGCACTCATGCAGAGGATTCGGATATCGATATTGGGATCTATTATGCCCCGGGATCGTTCGATCTGGCTGCAATCAATAGGGTGGCTGCAGAGCTTGATGATGAACACAGAAGCAACCTTGTCGTGGCTCCCGGAGGTTGGGGCGAATGGGTCAATGCCGGCGACTGGCTGATGAAGATCGCCAGGAAGTTCAGTACGACGTGGGAAAGACTGCAGGAACTCAACAAGCTTCCGAACCCGGATCTGATTTTCCCGGGTCAGAAAATATTCCTGCCGGAATGATTCCGGCAATACCGGGGTCACAGTGCCGGGGTCAGACTTGAAATTCTGCTTTTCATTGATGCTGGGGCAGTCACTGATATAGGATGACAGGTCGTTTTTTGCTATCTCATCCTGCCTCATTCCTTTTGATATGTTTTTAAAGTGACTTATCTACCAGTGTGGAAACAAGAAAACCATCTGTTACGAGATATTTGTCCTTATTTTTGAATACAGCAGGAACAGGTATTTTCCACCTTCCCACGCGGTCATCAGTCGGCATCAAAACCGATACCTGTCAGGGAGCGATATATGTTATTATGGAACTATCAAGGCCTGATACCTTAAGGCATATTTCAGAAATCTGTTTAGGAGTTGATAGTATTGAGGCTTATCTCATGGAATATTGATTCGTTGAATGCAGCATTAACAGGAACTTCAGCACGCAGTGAATTATCCCGAAAGGTGCTGGATACGATCCAAGGCTACGAACCTGATGTCATTGCCTTACAGGAAACGAAGCTGCCCGGCGGCGGACCTTCAAAAAAACATCTGGAAATCCTGGGAGAGAGATTCCCGGACTATGCAGTTGTCTGGAACAGTTCTGTGGAACCAGCCCGTAAGAGCTATGCAGGGACCATGTTTCTATATAAAACTGAGTTGGACCCCGCTGTTGATTTCCCCAAAATAGGAGCGCCGGACACCATGGATTTTGAAGGGCGCATAATCACACTGGAATTCGACCGGTTCTACGTGACGCAGGTCTATACACCCAATGCGGGCGATAATCTGAACCGCTTGGAAGACCGACAGGTCTGGGATAAAAAATATGCCGATTACCTGGCAGCGCTGGACAGTAAAAAGCCTGTGGTCGCAACCGGGGATTTCAATGTGGCCCACAGGGAGATAGACCTGGCCCACCCCGAAAACAACCGCCGGTCGGCAGGATTTACAGATGAAGAACGCCAGGGCTTCACTAATTTGCTGGCTAAAGGCTTCACCGACACGTTCAGATATGTCCATGGCGACGTGACCGGAGTCTATACATGGTGGACACAAATAGTCAGGACAAGCAAAAAGAATAATTCAGGCTGGAGGATCGATTACTGGCTGGTCAGCGACCGGATCGCGGAAAAAGTCGTCAGATCTGAGGTGGTGGATTCGGGACCCAGGCAGGACCACGCACCGATACTTCTGGAGATAGAGTTATAATGGCTGACATAATGAACGGCATGCATGACGCATAGATACGTTTCAAAGGAGCCATGCCAAACACGGCGAAACTGAAAAGCCTCCCGGCATCTATATTTGAAGGATACCGGAAGGCTTTTTCAATATGAGACGAGGATCCGCGCAAACTGATCAGCGTGAAAAGTCACGCGAACCGCCTGACAAGAAAATACACAGGAACTGTCTTTCGTAAAAAAGCTACGAGAACCGTCTGTGGCAAAAGGCCATGTGAGCTTTCTTACGCTACAGGTCTCACAAACTGCCTTACGTGAGGCCACTATAATGGCATGTCATGTAGAGCCACAAGGACTGTCTCTCAGCCTAAAGGACGTTTCTGGCACTCATTACTTTACTTTAACAGAATCAACGGGTTCAGCAAAAGGGCCAGGGATGACATGGATGCCGCGGTGGCTGCCCATGTAGTCGGAGTCAAAGCGGATCGGCGTTCCATCCGGGTTTTCGAAATATTGCTCCGGTTCGAAGGCTTTGCCGAGAACCTCGGTGTTGATCATACGGCCGCTGAAATCTTTAATGAAATCGTATATATTTGTGTCCAGATAGTATTCGCCGTTCTTCTCCACCAGCTCGACTTTGAGTTCCTGGCCGCAGTTTTCGACAGTCAGGTTCTTTACTTCCTTTTTCCAGGGTCTGGCGCCATTGAGATATACATTCCCCTCGCTCCAGACCGGCAGATGACCCATATGGGCAGGCTCCAGTGCCATCATGTTCGGGCGCTGTGTAAAATCAAACTGCGCTATCCACTCATCATAGTTGGGATAATCGTCAAAAACGTGCGTACCGACCTGCCTGTTTTCGCTGAAGGGAGTTCCATCCTGATCATTATGGGTCACATAGTCCTCTGAGGGCCACTTCTGGACGAAGATATTGTTGCAGAAGCGGTTGTCACCGTGAAGGATGGTCATGAAGCCCATTACTTCAGTGCGATGCGGAATGTGGTACGGTGTATACCGGGAACCTGTTCCCCCGCCCACGCTGGTGAATGCACCGCAGATGAGGTTGTG
>DGEE01000087.1:0-5634 GCA_002385815.1 Hungateiclostridiaceae bacterium UBA3934 | reverse complement strand
CCCTGGGCTTCCCAGTCACACCATATCCCCATCGTGCAGTGGTGGATATGATTGCGGCGTATAGTGACATCAATGGCTGCGTGCAGCTTTATACCGGCAACTTCCGCTCCTCCCAGTTCCATCATGTTATTGATATGGTGGATATGGTTGTCCTCGATGATGCTGAACACATTCCCCATCCTGCCTATAATACCGCCCTGCTCACAATGGTGGATATTGCAGCGGCGGACAATGTGACTGCCGATCTTTTCCTTCAGCCAGCCGTGATACTGGCCGCGGCAAATCGCATCGCGTTCCATCTGGGTAGGGCTCTTTACATATTTGTATGTAAAATAATGTTCGTTATCGGGATCGAGATATTTGCCCAGAGAAATACCGGCACACTTGCTGTTTGAAATCTCGCAGTCTTCGATGATCCAGCCCTTGCTCCAGTGAGGACCGATCATGCCGTCCTGAAATGCTGCAGGCGGTGCCCATGTGGTGGCGGCTTTATCGATTTTGAATCCTCTGACCGTAATATAACCGACACCTGTTTTGGAGGGCATGAAACACCTGCGGCGGACATTGATTTCCACATTTTCCTCATTGGGGTCCAGCCCCTGGAAGTTGGCATAAATGACCGTTTCATCGGTATCCGTGTCCTGTTCTGTATACCACTTGTAAATAGAATCCTCCGGCACCCAGCTGCATTCATAGATCTCGCCCTTGATACACTCTTCCAGCGTTACGGCTTCATACATCGCTTTGTCATTCAGGTAGACACAGCCTGTATGCCTGTTTGGCTCCGCAAAGTACCAGTCGCCGTAAACCAGAGTTGTATAGGGATTGTACTCTCCGAACACACTGTTTGCGATCCGACATACCCAGACATTTCCCTGGTAATGCTTCCATGTTTTCACCTGTTCTGCACCTGTGATCACGGCACCAAGTGGTGTGGTGCTTATGTAAGTGATACGCGCATCTTCAGTACCGGGATTGACCGGGTCCACATACTCCCTGTAAATCCCCGGTGCTACCAGCACTTCGTCACCGGGAAGAGCCAGCTTCGCCGCTTCACTTATCCTGCGGAATGGACTGTCGGCTGAACCGTTGCCGTCTTTGGGGGCATTTGCATCTACATAATATTTCATAGGAACCTCCTGTTGTTGAGATATGTATTTGTTGACAGGATACAAGTCTGACACACTCTATTATATTCCATGTTTGCAAAGGGAACAAGACGGGGAGGTGGTTCCTGCATCTGAGATAAGCCTGTCTGAGATACGCCGGTTCAGGCAGAATAAGATCATGATGATTCAGTCAACAGCCATATAGTTCTCTCAAAGCTCAGATTATCGAAATGAAGTTCCTGGTCGTCCTGATTTTAGAAAGGTTATTGACATATGTCAGAAATCAGTTTAATATTAATATAAATGATATATGTCATTAATCGATAGATTATTGATGTACCGGAGAATTTAGTGGATGTGCCGGAGTATTTACTGGTTAATAGAACTCAGAAAGGGGTGACTAAACATGCCAAGACCGATGAAGTGGAGAAAAGTGTGCAGTCTGCCTGAGAGCAGCAGGTTTGGCCCTCTTGACCTGAATACGGATGATGGAAGCCGTGTAACCATGACAGTTGACGAGTACGAAGCTATAAGGCTCATCGACCTGGAGGGCTTTACGCAGGAGGAGTGTGCAAAACAGATGAATGTTGCACGTACTACTGTGCAGGGGATTTACGCCGAAGCGAGAAAAAAGCTGGCCCATGCGCTGGTAAACGGCAAGGTGCTGTTTATAGAGGGCGGGGAATACAGGCTGTGCGAAGGGCTTGGAAACGGATGTGGAAGAGGATGTCGCAGAGGCCGGCATGGAAGGCGTTTTACAGGAAACAGGTAGGAAGCATGGGTGGCGGATCATTTTATCAATGGATGCTCTATCCATGTTTTTAGAGTTGTCTGCTGTGTGTATCGAGGCGGTCGTTGTTACCTGCGGCATTTACATTTCAACATATCTGTGGACAGAGCGATAAAGGTCGGAGAGTGAAAATATGCGAAGTGAACAGGAAATCATGGACTTGATTTTAGGAGTGGCCGAGGCAGATGAGCGAATCAGGGCAGTGCTGCTGGTCGGTTCCAGGGCGAACCCCGTCATACCAAAGGATATCTGGCAGGATTATGATATCACTTATTTTGTAGAGGACATCGCGCCTTTCTGTAATAATCCCGCGTGGGTCGAAGAACGCTTCGGCAAGCCCCTGATCATGCAGATGCCTGAAACAATGCGCTATCCGACTGGAGACGGCAGTTTCAATTATATGATGATTTATCCTGATGGCGTCCGAATCGATCTTTCATTTGAGTTCACCAAGTACGTGGATAACGGAGAACCTGCAGTGGTTCTGCTGGACAAGGACAAAGGCAGAGGTTTGGTTCCGCCTCTGCAGGCCCGCGGTGACGAGTACTGGCATATAAAGCCGCCATCGCCTCTGTTTTATTACTCCTGCTGCAATAACTTCTGGTGGTGCCTGAACAACGTGGCAAAAGGCATCGCAAGGGATGAGTTGCCATATGTCATGAATATGATTAACAACGAGATCCGGTCTGAATTGCATGATATGATCAATTGGTATATCGGTATACAACTGGGGTTCGATCTTTCCACGGGCAAATACGGCAAGTATTTCAAAAAATATCTTCCGCATGAGTTGTATGAGCAATATGCCATCACTTACTCCAGCAGCGATTACGCAGACATATGGGCATCGATCGATACGATGTGCAATTTGTTCCATACTCTTGCAATTGCAGTGGCTGCGCATTTTGGCTTCACTTACCGGCAGCATGAGGAAGATGGGATGAGAGAGTATTTGAGAATGGTGAAAGAACAGACCTGCAATAACAAGGATCAGACAGTCGAATAACGGAGAGCGTAGAAATGGCTATGCAAGATGACGGAATAAAGTTGTACTTTCTGAGATTCTGACACAGCATCAGAAAATTTCCTGCAAACCGTTACTTTTTATGAATATTGCTTGTATAAAGTATCGATAGCTTATTTTGACACGCCGGAGGATCAGAAGTGGATGATAAGCTGATAGTAGCTAAGGTACTGAATGGCAGCACTGAAAGTTTCAGTCTGCTGGTGGACAAGTATTACAACAGAATAGTCGGCTTTATATGCAGGACAGGCTTTCCGCGCGAGGATGCAGAAGACATAACGCAGGAAGTGTTCATAAGAGCATATAAAAACCTGTTCAGGTATGATACCAGCTGGAGTTTTTCCACGTGGATATTCACGATTGCCATAAACCTGAGCAGAAACTACCGAAAGCGCAAGCGTATCAGAACAGTGGAACTGAATAAGCTGCATATCGCTGATGAAGTCAGTCCATCTGTGAACCGACATCTGGATGATCTTATCAACCGGCAGATGGTTTCCAACATGCTGAGTACACTCAAAGAGCAAGTAAGATATATGCTGATCCTCCGATTTTACAACAATATGTCATACGATGAGATCGGTGACATATGCGGGTTATCCGGCGATGCTGTCAAAATGAGAATATCCAGAGCGCTGAAAAAACTGCGCCGCAAATTCGGGAGTTCACTCTCTGGAGGTGTTTATCGTGAAATGCTGGATTGACATCGATACTTTGCAAAAATACCAAAATGGAACAATAAGTACTGAGGAGAAGCCCAGGCTTGAAAACCACATCGACCAGTGTCCGATATGCCAGGAAAACCTGATGATTATCGAAATGATTTCAGAGCAGGAGCAAAGCGGAGCATATGTGGACAATGATCATGCAGCCGCCTTGATAATGTCCCGGCTGGATAAACGACTCTATAGCAGGGATAAAATCAGTTCCCGTTTCAAACTGCTGATCCACAAGCTATTACCTGTGAGAAGAAAGGTGATCTCCGGAGCAACAGCAGCAGCCTGCATGCTCATGGTCGTTGCAGGTGTTGTCGCCTTTGACCGGACATTTGGGGATTTTTTATCCGGGAGGGATTTCTCCGGTCTGGCTTCAGGACAGCAATCCTCTGATGATCAGGATCTGTTGCTTGAGCAGCAGCCTGACGGTGAACAGCCTGACCTGGAATCCGGACATCAGCCTGTTGATGATTATTCAGATCCGACATTCGGAAACCAGTCAGGGGGTCCTTCAGCCAACGGGGACCAGACAACTGACAGATATCCGGCAATTGTACCAAACAACGGCTACATCTCAACAGAAAAAGATATTGCCGCTCCGCACCACTTGCCGATCAACAGGACTTACGGACATACGGACTGTTATACGATAAATATTTCCGTAACAGATACATCAGGAAAACCGATAGACCTGACCAATGCCTCGTTTTATGCTGCGAGCGACAAATCGGTCATATGGGGAAGAGGACACGATTTTGGCGGTTACCATACCTTGAGACAATTGGAAGGGAGAGCGTGGGGAAGCTATTTCCAGCTATGTTTGTTCAGCAACAGTGAAGATGTGGTTTTCTTCCTATGCGGCAACAATGGTGAAGATCAGGCATTTTATATATCTGATACTATAAAAGCTGACGGTTTCAGTATCGGAGACACGGCAGAAATAAACTATGACCTGAATGAACTGCACAAAGTGGCACTGGAGATAGGCTTTATGGACAGGCCTGGCGGAAAATATGAGGTTTCAGTATTTGATCCGCAGCTTGACCACCGCGAAACTGAAAGCCGCGGAAGCATGTTCGCATTCGGGGCTGAAGGCACAAAAAGCCTGTTCATGTCACCCGGGAGCTATATGTTTGCATTCAAATATGCGGATACCGGAGTATGTGGTTATGCAAGCAGAAAAATCGATGTTCCGGTCCAGAGAGAGATCAGGCTGTCAGAAGATGATGTGGAATTTGACAAGTATATCTTCAAAGAACCTGCTCCCTGGAGAGATTACAAATACTATATCATACAGACAGGTGCCATAGATATGAAATTCAGTACTCGTCTGAGAGGCCTGCTTGACGATGATGGATCGGTAGCTATATATATTGACAAAAAAACGCAGTACAGCCCACCGCGGATAATATATTCCAGAAACCCGGACACAGAATACGAAAGTAGTATTGTTACATTGATCCATGATATTGAGGTCCGGGACATAACAGGTGAATCATTTGTGCCATCCAGATTGGATGCATACATTGCGACAGATGGAAAGCGCGCTTTCTCGCAATATTTTTCGGATATATCGGGTAATGAATTGCGTTTTATAGATTTTCCTTCAAAGAAAGACATGATCATGGAGATATACGATGAATCCGGGAACGACCTCCTCCATAGATTCGCATACAGCAGGTATTGGGACTATCTGCATCCACAACTGTCACCAGGGAAATATGTAGCCAGGGTATATCCGCTGGTCAGGGAATACGGCATACAGGGAAGTGCAGAATATGTTCTGACCATAGGTGAAAAATATAGTTTCACAAGGCGGGATCAATGACTGGTCCCGCCCTGATCATGGCCGAAGCTATGCCGTCGGACAGAGTCGGCTCCTTAACCTGTTTCAGATGAGTTCAGCTGAGCGTGTTTGGTTTTTTAGCTTTTCAGTATCTGGCTAAACTGCTACTCAGCTTCTGCACATCTGGCTGTACCACTTTATCAGCCACA
>DGEE01000122.1:27984-29477 GCA_002385815.1 Hungateiclostridiaceae bacterium UBA3934 | reverse complement strand
CCGCATGAACGGAATAAATGCGCACACATAAATATACTATAAAGATAAAAAACAATCAATTATCTTTACATTACATTATTTGGGTGACGCAGGTACTTCCTGATCCTCCATACATGCGCGATGTGGTCAGTGACTGCAGCACGGCTGTCTCATCTTGATGCTGAGCGATTGCTCAGGTTGTACAGGATCCTGAATGGAAGCAATACCAGGAACATTACGCTTACGATCAGAAACTCCATGACCATGTCTATGAATTTGTTGAACCTTTCCATAATATCACCTGTCCTGATGCAAAAGAGAAGTTGCTTTAATTGCGAACCACCGGATTTGATACCGGGATCGATAGTATTATTGACTTTTTTAGCATGTTTTATGTAATTGATCACAAAACAGGTACTGCGACCGGGTATTTCCCGCGATTCAGACGGAATCGGCGGCATATGGAGGAAAAAGACGGCTGGAAATCGAATAATATAGTGGGGTGATATTTTGAACGGACTGGTTTTCATCATATTTTTAGTTATTATAATAATCAATGTGTTCAGGAAAATGAACGAAAGCGACTCCAGTAGCAAAAGGCGTGACAGCTTCGATCGATATATCGGGCATGACAGGCGGGACGGTAGACACCACGGGAATTATATGCCATATGAACGCAGCAGATGGTACGGCGGCAGCTTTGAAAGCGGTACTGACAATCGGGGTGACCATAAAGGCAGCATGCAGGGCGTAACCGGCGGGCAGACAGGTAAAGGCGCATCAGGAGTTGCAGGCGAGGAGATACGCCCAGGTGTCCGGAGAGGAGTTGGCGGACAGAAAGGTCACGACTTGCATGAACATGATAATAGACGGGGTAACGGCAGCGCAGCAGATGGCATCGATGAGCAAATCAGCCTCAGTGTGTCGGAGGTGGCCGCCGGGTCGGGCATCGGTGCCATTACTGATAAAGCGGAAAAACAGTCAGGACCTGCCGGAAAGGACGGCGCAACTGTACAGACCAGCTCAGACCAGTTATCTGGCTGGATCGACACGCAATACGAAGTATTTGCACCCGATGATCTTGAGTACATCAACAGCGATATGCTGAGTTATCATGGAGAAATTTCCGTTGCAGCAGGATCGGATTTTATGAAAGGTATCGGGGAAGCGGGCAGCGAAAGTGATAATGATCCGGATGGCGGGGAAAGCTTTATAAAAGATTATTTCATTTCTGATATGGATGCTTTTGCGTTTTCCGATGTAACGATAGATGCCCGGGTCAATGTGGATGCTGTGATGGCGCCTGCTGATCCTGTTGACAATATTATGAAACAGGCAGGAGAGAATTGACGAGCTTTTTGATAAATGGATCTGATTTTGTATTGACTCTGGGATAACAGCAGCAAAAAGGGGCTTGTACAATCACAATGCACATGCCCCTTTGTTATATGAATCCCGCGGGTTATTTGCCGGGCCGGTAATCCCGGATCATCCCAGGATTGCCTTAAGATCTT
>DGEE01000122.1:25874-27743 GCA_002385815.1 Hungateiclostridiaceae bacterium UBA3934 | reverse complement strand
GATGAGAAGAAAGCCGGTATTGATGGTCCGATATATATGTTCTTTATACCGAGAGCCAGCAGTGTCAGCAGTATGCAAACTGCCTTCTGCTCATACCATGACAGGACCAGTGTCAGCGGCAGGTCGTTCACGCCGCAGTCAAATGCATTCGCGAGGGCGATCGCTACCTGTATCGCAGAGTATGCATCATTGCACTGGCCCATATCCATGATCCTCGGCAATCCGCCGATCTCACCCAGGTCAAGGTCATTGAAGCGGTACTTGCCACATGCGAGAGTCAGGATCACAGTATCCTTCGGCGTATTCTTCACAAAGTCTGTGTAATAGTTCCTGCCGGGCTTTGCCCCGTCACAGCCGCCTACAAGGAAGAAATGTCTGATGGCTCCGTCTTTCACAGCCTGTATTACTGTATCGGCAACACTCAGAACCGTATTGTGTGCAAATCCCGTCAACAGCTCGCTGCCTCCATTTATACCTGTGAAGTGCTTGTCCTCCGGCCATCCGCCCAGTTCGAGAGCCTTATTTATCACAGGGGTGAAATCCTTTTTACCGTCGACTTCAGGTATATGCACAAGTCCCGGATACGCTACCACAGCAGTCGTAAATACCCTGTCAGCATAGGACGGTCTGGGAGGCATGAGGCAGTTGGTGGTGAACAGGAATGCACCCGGTACATCTGCAAATTCTTTCTGCTGGTTCTGCCATGCTGTGCCGAAGTTGCCCTTTAAATGGGAGTATTTTTTCAGCTCCGGGTATCCGTGAGCGGGCAGCATTTCGCCATGGGTATAAATATTGACCCCTTTGCCTTCGGTCTGTTCGAGCAGTTGTTTAAGGTCATGGAAGTCATGACCGCTGACCACTATGAAGGGTCCTTTCTCTACATCCATCGTGACCTTCGTCGGTACAGGATCGCCGAATTCGCCGGTGTTTGCGCCGTCCAGCAAGGCCATGCATTTGAGGTTGATATGTCCGAATTCCATAAGCAGGTCCAGCCATTCCTCAACTGAACGCTCCTCACCAATAGCTCGCATTCCCTTATAGAACCAGTCCATGACCTCTTTGTCTTCCCTGCCGAGCACAAAAGCATGGTATGCGTATGCTGCCATACCCCTGAGTCCCAACAGAAGAGTGGAACGCATCGATACGATATCCTCGTTGCCGGTCCAGAGCATGTTCGCTGGAAGGTCCTCGGCTCCGCCGAGTCTTTCCTTTTCTTCTCTTACCTGCCTGATCAGCTCGTCCACCCGGTCTTTATCAAAGTTCACGTTAGTGATGGTGGTAAAAAGCCCCTGCATCATCAGTTCATCTGCTTTCGTCTCCGGGGCATTATTCTCTGCTGCTCTTGCAAGGCCAACCAATGCGCAGGTCAGTTCATCCTGACTGTTGGCAACAACTGCGCTCTTGCCGCAAACTCCCGCTTTCGTACATGCCTTGCCGCCCGCGGTCTGTTCACACTGAAAACAAAACATACTGCTCATTCAATACTCCCCTTTCATTTCAAAAGTTATGTCCAAGTAATATCTCGGATGGCCGGGTGGATTCCTGAACTGCCTGTTGCGTCAGATCCCGACCAGTCCGTCAAATCAGCTTTGTCCTGCATACAGTCGTATTACAATGGATCGACTCTGTTGCTAAGACAAGTTCATTGTAGTATAATCCATGTATTAAATCTGTAACCTTGGTTACGAAAATAAAATAAAAGGTGAAAATAATGGAGTCCGGATATATGGAATTAATACAAATGGCAGCGAAAGACTGTATGCTGTTCAAAGACATAAACCGGGAGGAAATGTCTGCGCTGCTGGCGTGCCTGAATTTAAGGGTGCGCAGCTTCAGCAGGAACGACATCATCAATATGGCAGGAGATCC
>DGEE01000122.1:23797-25617 GCA_002385815.1 Hungateiclostridiaceae bacterium UBA3934 | reverse complement strand
GAGAGGATCGTCTTTGCGATACTCGGGCGGGGTGAACTCTTTGGTGAAATGGCTGCCTTCACAGGTGCCGGCAAATGGCCTGCGACAATCCTGGCCAACACCGACTGCACTGTGATGTATGTGCCCTCTGAGAAGCTTGTGGGGCAATGTTCCAGCTCCTGTATCGCGCACAGGAGACTGATAATGAACATGCTCGGGATATTGTCCCGTAAAGCTCTGACGCTCAACCGTCAGTTGGAATACCTGTCAATAAAAAGTATCCGGGGCAGGATAGCCTGTTTTCTGCTGGAGCAGTACAGAAAAATCGGGAAAACGACATTCATGCTGGCGATGAACAGGAATGAGATGGCGGATTTCCTGAATGTGGCCAGGCCGTCTCTGTCACGTGAAATGAGCAGGATGCGGGATGAGGGGATGATCGATTTTCACAGGTCCTCAGTGAGGATAAAAGATCTGGAAGCGCTGAAGACTGCCGCACAGGGCTGGAATTGATCCTGTGTATCACCCTGGGTCAAAAAAGAAGGATTTCGTATGCGTTTAAGAACAGGATATTTTGGTATGAATATATATTGGTACAAATAATAAATTAATGATGCTTTGGTGACAGGACATAAGGGAAATGACACCTGATAAGCTCAGGTGCGGCTAAAAAGAAGTATCAGGAGAATGCGTATGACAATGAAAACACCCAGTGAATCCATGGTGGAAATGACAGAACTGGTTCTGCCCAACGATACCAATCTTCTCGGCAACCTGCTGGGAGGAAGGCTCATGCACCTCATTGACGTGGCAGGTGCAATGGCAGCTCAGAGGCACAGCAACAGGGTCGTTGTAACTGCCTCCATTGACAGTGTCGATTTCAGAAATCCAGTGAAGCAGGGCAGAGCAGTGATACTCAGGGCAAAGGTGACATGGGTCGGAAGGACTTCGATGGAAGTGGCTGTTGAAGTCTTTTCAGAAGATTTTCTGACAGGTGAACAGAAATTCACCAGCAAGGCATACCTGACATTCGTTGCTGTGGATTCGGAAGGCAAGCCTGTGGAAGTTTGCGGCCTGCGTCCTGAGACGGAAGAAGAGAAGCAGGAATTCGAAGCTGCCATAAAGAGGCGGAGCGAAAGACTGAAGAGAAGGAGCGCATTGTGACAGCTTCTCCGGCGGGGAATACCTGGCCTGGCCTGCCACAGACAAGGTAGTTGCTGAACGGGAGATGCGGAATTGGCGGCTTCTGCACGTCAGATGCACTGAGGGAATGGCATCTGCTCAGATTTCGGTTGTACAGAAATCGGTTGCTGAAAATAGCGGCCGCCCTGGCGGCAGCCGCTATTGATCATCTTCATCATCATAGAACGAAAGCTCCATCAATTCATTATACAGCCTTTCGATTTCATCATACTCCTTATACTGCTGATTATCCACATCATCCAGGAATTCCTCCAGTTGTTCCTCATTGGTGAACTCAAAGCCTTCATCTATATTTTGTGCAAGTTCATTGATTTTTTCGAAAATATCCTGTCTGTCTGTCATGTGGGACCTCCATTCCAAAATGATTCCGGTAAAATATTATGAGTCATGATATGCTATTTATTCGTACACATCCCGGGATGGACATCAGTGCTGTGTAAGTTGAAAATAATGCCTGAAACTTTGGTGTTGACTTTATGTTGCATTCCTGCTACAATAGTAAAGCGCGTACCGGGCGGCACAAGGTCGCCGACGCTGTAAGCAAGGCAGATCAGCGGTTGTCGGTCGCAGGTATGCTGTCAGGGCAGGTTTACATCTGCAGTAGACCAGCCGTAAACATGGCGGCGTAGCTCAGTTGG
>DGEE01000122.1:22662-23593 GCA_002385815.1 Hungateiclostridiaceae bacterium UBA3934 | reverse complement strand
GGTCACCACTGAAGCAGGAGGACGCAAGATTGATCTTCGGCCTCCTGTTTCAATAAATTTAAAAACACAGAGAAGAAAGCTTCCACACAGTGGGGCTTTTTTTGTTTTGACGCCGGCCACAATACCTGTAATTGCACCTGCGATTGTGATATACTGGATATGGAATTTTACTCAGGGGCGGTAATTCTGTGAAAAAAAGGTTTGAGCCCGGGAAAACGGCACTGGTTCTGATATTGATCAACCTTGTGCAGGTTGCGTTGATTGGCGCTGTATTATTATACTTCATCGACACGGACAAGGGCACAGAACTGCTTTCAAACCCCTTGAGCATGGTCGTCCTTACTGTTATTACCGTCACGGTGGCAGCGGATAGCATCATCGTTATCAGAAGCAGGGCAAGCCTGATCCGTTCCGGACATGAGTTCAGACTCCTCGAAGATACGCTGGCGAAGCTTGAAAAGCTGAATACAACTCTGCGGGCACAAAGACATGATTTCATGAACCATCTGCAGGTGGTGCATTCCCTTATTGAAATGGATGAGTATAAAGCCGCAGGGGAGTACATAGAGAAGGTATACGACGATATCCAGCGCGTGAGCAGGATAATGAAGACTTCTGTCGCGGCTGTCAATGCCCTGCTTCAGGCGAAACTGATGACCTGCGAGAAGCACGGCATCACCCTGGAGCTTGATGTCAGGACACAGCTCAAGGATCTGGCAGTACCGTCATGGGAATTCTGCAGAGTTCTTGGAAACCTTATAGATAATGCCATATATGCTGTCCTGGAGTCAGGCGGCGAAAAACATATCAAGGTCGAGCTCTATGAGGATCTGTGGCACCACTATTTCAAAGTAATGAACAGTGGTGAGCCGATACCGGAGGAGTTGACCGGCAGGATATTTGAGGCAGGATTCACGACAAAAGGGGGAAA
>DGEE01000122.1:19424-22353 GCA_002385815.1 Hungateiclostridiaceae bacterium UBA3934 | reverse complement strand
TGCAATCCATTCAGTAATTGTATTACAGTATAATTGCATAAGAAGATAGTGAAGAATCAGACAGGAGGTGCCAACATGGAATTTGCTGCTATCTTTGCAGATTATAACTGGATACCGCTTCTGTGTATAGTTGCCGGGATCATTTTTATCATAATAGAGATGATCAACCCCGGTTTTGGTGCGCCGGGCATCATAGGACTGATACTGCTGGCAGCAGGCATCATACTTTATGCCGAAACCGTGCTCCAGGCACTCATAATGATCGCCATCATACTGGCCGTGCTGGGAGCCGCTCTTGTACTGGTGCTCCAGTCAGCATCAAAAGGCCGGCTTGGAAAGCATATCGTTCTGGACAGTACAGTAGATGATGATATCAAATTTTCGGCATTCGATGACCTCGGCTATCTGATAGGGAGCGAAGGTAAGACTCTGACAGTGCTGAGACCATCAGGAACGGCGGATTTCAGCGGGGTAAGGCTGGACGTGGTTTCGGACGGGGAGTTCATCCCCAGGGGCACTGCGGTATATATTGAGAAAATCGAAGGAAATAAAATAGTTGTGAAGCAAAAGCAGCCATCTGATGATTGACTTTATTGCAATGACTGGAAGACAAAAGCTGGCATTGCGACGTATTAATGGTGGACAGAAATCGGATCCATGTGCATCGGCTGACAGGCGGCAATGCAGACAATAATTGGAGATATAAACTGAAAGGAGTTGATCTTTTTGGAATTGTTAGTACCGATAGGAATCATCTTGGCAGTCATCATATTTCTGTTGCTCTTTTTCAACTTCATCCCGGTAGGCCTGTGGATATCGGCATTTGCAGCCGGTGTGCGGGTAGGCATATTCACGCTGGTGGGGATGAGATTAAGAAGAGTCATCCCGGGCAGGATCATACTGCCATTGATCAAGGCGAGGAAAGCCGGCCTCGATATCAGTGTGAATCAGCTCGAGGCACACTACCTGGCAGGCGGGAATGTGGATAAGGTCGTTAATGCTCTGATTGCTGCTTACAGAGCCAACATGGACCTTCAGTTCGTCAGGGCCGCTGCCATAGACCTCGCAGGCAGGGATGTGCTTGAAGCGGTGAAAATGAGCGTCAATCCCAGGGTGATAGAAACGCCCAACATATCAGCCATGGCAAAGGACGGTATAGAATTGCTGGTCAAAGCCCGGGTCACGGTAAGGGCTAACCTCGACAGACTTATCGGAGGTGCCGGTGAAGCTACCATAATAGCCAGAGTCGGTGAGGGCATCGTCACCACTGTCGGCAGCTCTGAATCGCATAAGGACGTACTGGAGAACCCTGACATAATATCTCAGACAGTACTTGACAAAGGCCTTGATTCAGGCACAGCATTCGAGATCCTGTCCATCGACATAGCGGATGTGGATGTGGGAAGGAATATAGGTGCCCAGTTGCAGATATCCCAGGCAGAGGCAGATAAAAGCATTGCCCAGGCCAAGGCAGAGGAAAGACGTGCTATGGCAGTCGCCAAGGAACAGGAAATGAAGGCGTTGGTGCAGGAGATGAGGGCAAGAGTCGTGGAAGCCGAGGCAGAAGTGCCCAGAGCCATGGCAAATGCGCTCAACAGCGGAAAGCTTGGGGCCATGGATTACTACAATCTGCAAAACCTGGTGTCAGATACGAAAATGAGAGAATCGATTTCCAGGATCAACAAAGCTGAAGCAGACGACGAGAAATAGGAATAATAGTCAGAAGGGTATTAATATGAGAAAAGGATTCAACAACCCATTTGCATTCGATCCTGCCGCCAAATTTGGTCTTTCGCCGGACGCGAGCGTTTTACGGGCTTTGGACCAGTCCGGGACAAACAGGCCAGGTGTACGGCGGGTGCCTCAGAGAGCATATAATGTCCAGAGTCGGCAGAGTCAGGCAAGTGCCAGATCCGGACAGACTGGCATTCAGCCTGCAGAAGATATGAAGCACCAGGCAGAGGTATCAGCTAAAGGCGGACAGACAAAGGCCGATACTTTACAGGAAATATCAGATAGAAACCAAATATCAGATAAAGTCATCAGAGATAACGACGCCCGCGGGAAAAGCAATGCCGCTTCTCCATATTCAGCAGGTCCGGCGCTGCTGTCTTCAGAAGAAGAGCTGCTCAGGGGGATCATTCTGTCAGAGGTGCTTGGAAAGCCAAAATGTTTGAGAAAAGGAGACAGGTTTTGAGCATCAGAGTTTTGATAGCCGATGATGACAGCGGTATGCGGCTTGTATTGAAAAAAGCTGTGGAAAAATACGGCGGTTTCGTTATTGCAGGTGAAGCGGAGGACGGCGGTGCTGCCCTCCGCATTTTTGAGTCGCAGCGCCCGGAAGTGGTCTTCCTGGACGTCGAAATGCCGGTCATGACGGGCATCGAATGTGCAAAAAGGATTGCTGACATAGACCCCAGGGCCATCATCATCTTTGCGACAGCCCACGAGGGATATATGCCGGAGGCTTTTGAGGTATATGCATTCGACTATCTTGTGAAGCCCTTCAAATTGCAGCGGCTCGGGCAGACGCTGGAAAGGATAAAAGGCATAAGCAGTCTCCGGCAGGACGTTTCAGAGAACAAGGTGATCAGGTCGGCTAATGTCCCCAGAAAGCTCATAATCAGGAATAAGGAAAGCATAAGTTTTGTCGATATGGAGGAAATAATCCTGGTACAGAGAGAAGACAGGGCGACAGCGATATATACGGTCCAGGACAGATTCGTCACATCAGACAATCTGGGTGATGTGGAACAGAAGCTGGATGAAAGCATGTTTATCAGATGTCACAAGTCATACATAATAAATATCAACTACATCGACAAAATCTATCCTTATGGGCGCTGGACATATATCGTGAAGCTGAAGGGAACAGACAGGGATGCTCTGATGACCCGCGAAAGCTTCGACAGGCTTGAGAATATATTGG
>DGEE01000122.1:16133-19169 GCA_002385815.1 Hungateiclostridiaceae bacterium UBA3934 | reverse complement strand
ATCTCCGGCTTGAATATCACGACAGCCAGCGGCGGCACGTATATATCGATGGAATAAGGCTGCTTGTCATGTCCCGCTTCATTTGAGCGGACCCCGCCGAAGTTGCCCGCATTGCTGCCGCCGTATATCTCGGAATCACTGTTCAGGATTTCCCTGTAAAACCCTTTGAATGGAACACCGACCCTGTAGCTGCTGCGTGCAACAGGAGTGAAATTGCATACAAACACCAGAGTATCCTCAGGCTTTGACCCCTTGCGCAGGAAGGACACTATGCTGTTGTCCCGGTCATCGCAGTTGATCCATTCAAATCCGTCGTAGCTGAAATCCACCTCATACATGGCCTTTTCAGTCCTGTACAGCTTATTCAGATCCCGCACGAAATCCCTGAGCTTGCGGTGCATCTCATAATCGAGCAGGTGCCAGTCAAGGCTCTGTTTGAAATTCCATTCGATGAACTGGCCAAACTCGTTACCCATGAACATCAGCTTTTTCCCCGGATGGCCAAACATATATCCGTAAGTTACCCTGAGCCCGGCAAATTTCTGCCAGTAATCACCTGGCATCTTGCCGATCATCGAGCGTTTGCCGTGCACCACCTCATCATGGGACAGCACCAGGATGAAATTTTCGTTCATTGCATACATGATGGAGAAGGTTATCAGTTCATGATGGTATTTCCTGTAGACCGGGTCCATGCTCACATACCTGAGATAGTCATTCATCCAGCCCATGTTCCACTTGTATGAGAACCCCAGACCACCTGTGTGAGGCGGTTTTGTCACCATCGGCCAGGTAGTGGACTCCTCAGCGATCATCATGATCCCGGGGAAATATTCGTATACCGCCGAATTGAGCTGCTTCAGAAACTCAGCCGCTCCGATATTCTGGTTCCCGCCGTATTCGTTGGGGATCCATTCGCCCTCTTTCCTCCCGTAATCCAGATAAAGCATGGACGCGACAGCATCCACCCTGATGCCATCCACATGGTATTTCTCAAACCAGAATACCGCATTGGAAATAAGGAAACTCCTGACCTCATTACGATTATAGTTGAATATCAGGGTACCCCAGTCGGGGTGCTCACCCTTGCGGGGATCCAGATGCTCATACAGCGCTGTTCCGTCAAATCTTGCAAGTCCGTGAGCATCCTTCGGGAAATGGGCAGGTACCCAGTCAATGATTACGCCGATGCCGTGGCGGTGGCACTGATCGACCAGGTACATGAAATCCTCCGGGCGTCCGTAGCGGCTGGTGACTGAATAGTATCCGGTGACCTGATACCCCCATGAATCATCGAGGGGATGCTCAGACACCGGCAGCAGTTCTATGTGGGTGAAACCCATATCCCTGACATATGACACCAGTCTGTCGGCGAGATCCCTGTATGTGAGGAAGCTGTTGTCAGCGGCACGAGCCCATGACCCCAGGTGCACTTCATATATGGATACCGGTTTGTCGAAGGTGCTGCCGGCATCCCTGTTTTTTATCCACTCGTCATCATGCCATTCATATGTATCCAGTTGGCAGACTATCGATGCCGTACCCGGGCGGAGTTCACTGTAAAAAGCGAAGGGATCTGCTTTCAGCAGGATCTCGTCTGATTGCGTCCTTATTTCGTACTTGTATACTTCGCCGGGATGTATATCGGGGATAAAGACAGTCCATACACCTGAGCTCCCCACCGGAGTCATCGGGTGGGCGCGGCCGTCCCAATGATTATAGTTGCAGACCAGGCTGACACCTTTGGCATTGGGTGCCCAGACTGCAAAGTGTGTGCCGGCCCGACCGTCCACTGTCACAGGGTGGGCTCCCAGCTTTTCATATATCCTGTGATGGCTGCCTTCATTGAACAAATAGAGATCATAATCTGTAATGAACCCATTTGATACCTCTGCGCCGTCATGACCGATTATATGATGCTTCATCCCGCTGATTCTCCCCGCTTTATATTTGTGCACCCTCCGGAACAGGATTACCTGGCCTTTGATAGCCGCCCTGACCGGATCCGGGTGTCCTGATTATATGCATCTCTAATATTTCCGCTTGAACACTGCGATCACATAACGGGACTGACCCTGCGACATGTTGGTGTCGAAACAGGAAACCAGCTCCCAGCCATCTGCCCCCAGTGAATTCAACTCGGTCTGAAACGCATCCAGATCGAGGATACCTCCCATAAAACCTTTCAAATCGAACCGGACTGTCTGATACTGCCATCTATCCACCGAATCAGCTCCTTTTGATGCCGGACATATGACCGGATATATTTCTGATTTGCTCAACCGGATTTTATACTGAACAGTTCCGGAACAGTACGGATCAGATCCCGGGACTGCCTGTTACCTGTACGTTTCGATCATCTCCCTCAACTCATCTGCATTCCTGTATCCCAGTTCCTCTGAGCGCATCAGGTATTCATCAGCCTTGTCCCAGTTCCCTGTCATAGCATAAGCCAATGCGGCATTGCCGTAAGTCACAGCCAGGTCAGGATCCAGCTCCAGTGCTTTTTCGAATTCCCGGATAGCATTTTCGGGCTCATTTTTTACTATATAAAGTGTTCCGAGACTGGAACGCAGTTCAGCGTACTCAGGATCGATTTCCAGCGCTCTGGCGTAGCATTCCTCAGCCTTATCCAGATCGCCGTGCTGCCTGTACGCGATCCCGAGGCTGACCCAGGCCGATACGGAACCACCGTCTGTTTCCGTGGCTTTAGTGAATGTGTCTATTGCTTCGTCATACCTGTCCATATCCAGATAGCAGCTGCCCAACACCTCGTAAAGGTCTGTCAGACTGTATTTTTTTACTCCCGATTCGACGGCCTTCTCGAATTCACTGACCGCCTGTTCATATTCCCCATCCAGATACAGCTTCAGTCCTTTTTTGACATGTCTGTCACCGCGGCTCAGACTGCACGCTGTCAGAACTGAAAACACAAGCAGGATCGCCAGCAGCTTTGCTGATGTCCTCATCTTCCAACCCCCTGTTTGACCCGTCGCAAAAGGACAACGGACCTTTGGTACGGTGTGCGTTCCTGCA
>DGEE01000122.1:7872-15878 GCA_002385815.1 Hungateiclostridiaceae bacterium UBA3934 | reverse complement strand
GATTATGATAAAAAATTAACATATACATTCTGACAATAATGTAGTAAAATAAAACTTGGCATGTCTGCCAGGCTTTTCTCACGATGTGCTGAGAAAGCCGGCAGTCCCGGAAAACCGGCAATAGATGGCCGGCTGACAGATACCGGTCTAAAACCATATATGAAAGGGGTCATAGAATGATTTATTCACATGAGGTTGAAAAAATGACGTGTGTGGCAAAAGGGCCGAACCATGGTCCGGCACCGATCCCTCAGGAGGGGAAATGGGTAAAAGCCAAAGAGATCAAGGACATTTCCGGCCTTACACATGGAGTGGGATGGTGTGCACCTCAACAGGGAGCCTGCAAGCTCACGCTGAATGTCAAGGACGGGATAATACAGGAAGCATTGGTCGAGACGCTGGGATGCTCAGGTATGACACATTCGGCTGCAATGGCATCTGAAATACTCCCGGGCAAGACCTTGCTTGAAGCTTTGAATACAGACCTGGTCTGTGATGCTATCAATACAGCGATGCGGGAACTGTTCCTCCAGATAGTCTACGGCAGGAGCCAGACTGCTTTTTCAGAAGGCGGACTTCCTGTCGGAGCGGCTCTCGAGGATCTGGGGAAAGGTCTGAGGAGCCAGGTGGGGACTGTATACGGAACACTGGCCAAGGGTCCCAGGTATCTGGAAACGGCTGAAGGCTATATTACCCGCATCGCACTCGATGAGAACAGTGAAATCATAGGCTATGAATTTGTACACCTCGGCAGGATGATGGATATGATCAAAAAGGGCATGGATGCCAATGAAGCTGTCAAGAAGGCAACCAACAAGTACGGCAGGTTTGATGATGCAGTAAAGATCATCGATCCGAGAGAAGAATAATCAGGGGAGGGTCAAAGACATGGCATTGTTTGAAAGTTATGAAAGAAGGATAAATCAGGTTAATGCTGTATTGGCCGATTACGGCATTGCCTCGCTTGAAGAAGCCAAAAAGATTTGTGATGACAAGGGTATCGACGTTGCCGGCATCGTAAAGGGAATACAGCCGATATGCTTTGAGAACGCATGCTGGGCTTATATCGCCGGTGCTGCCATAGCTATAAAGAAAGGCTGCACGAAGGCTGCCGATGCTGCAGAGGCCATAGGTGAAGGGCTGCAGTCATTCTGTATCCCGGGATCGGTCGCAGATGAAAGAAAGGTCGGTCTGGGCCACGGAAGGCTTGGAGGCATGCTGCTGCGTGAAGAAACCAAATGCTTTGCATTCCTGGCAGGACATGAATCCTTTGCTGCGGCAGAGGGAGCCATAGGCATCGCAAGATCCGCCAACAAGGTGAGAAAGGAACCCCTGAGGGTAATACTCAACGGCCTTGGAAAGGATGCTGCCCAGATTATCTCGAGGATCAACGGCTTCACATATGTAGAGACCAAATTCGACTATCACACAGGTAAGCTTGAGATATTGAAGGAAACTCCCTATTCAAAGGGTGAGAGGTCCAGAGTAAAATGCTATGGAGCAGATGACGTGCGGGAAGGCGTTGCAATAATGCACCACGAAAAAGTGGACGTTTCCATCACTGGCAACTCCACCAACCCGACAAGATTTCAGCATCCAGTGGCAGGTACTTACAAGAAGGAATGTGTTGAAATGGGCAAGAAGTACTTCTCAGTTGCTTCCGGCGGCGGCACAGGCAGAACGCTGCATCCGGACAATATGGCTGCAGGTCCCGCTTCTTACGGCATGACCGATACCATGGGCAGGATGCATTCCGATGCCCAGTTTGCCGGGTCTTCGTCAGTACCTGCTCATGTTGAGATGATGGGACTCATAGGCATGGGCAACAACCCGATGGTAGGCGCTACTGTTTCAGTGGCAGTTGCCATCGAAGAGGCAATGAACAGGTAATTGCCGACAGTCGGAAGACTGAACAGCATAGTAAAAGAGCCGTCCTGTAAAAGTACAGGGCGGCTTTTTATTATTCCCCGGGGAAATAAAGCGGGGCCGATCCTTTGCCAGGCCGGGCTTTGACGAATCCGGTCCTGCCTTTCACAAGGCAGACTCTTTCGACCCGTACTGCAGGGCTTCCCTGAGGCCTGCTATTTCAGAGAAAACCAGATCTTCCTCAAATCCCGCTTCTTTCAGCGGGTGTATAACATCCTTCTCAAGATCCGGCTTGAAAGTCTTCAACGCTGTCAGGTTGCCTTCAAGAGTGTATTTGCCCATGGCGGCGGGGATCAGCACGGATTCGCCTGCCCTGACGGGCAGCCGGCCGCCTTCCCATACAATGGTGCCTGTTCCCGATACAAACACATAAGTGTGGAATCTGCTGCCGTTGGCAATTTCATCGGCCGAACCGCCGATATCGTATATCTCTGTGCAGAAGTAGCGGTTGGCCACTACTATCTTGCGCTTTCCGCCGGAGGAAAGCGGAAGTGTTATGCCGGAGCACTTTTTGCCGCTGCCTGCCGAACCAAAATCTATGACATCGAGGGCCTTCTCTATATGCAGTTCCCTTCCGACTCTGCCGTAGTCGTATACCCTGTAAGTCGTATCCGAGTTTTGCTGGATTTCCGCAATGATGATCCCTTTGCCTATGGCATGGACCATGCCCGCAGGTATGTAGATGACATCGCCGGCAGACACCTCCATGGTATTGAGACAGCGCTCCACATCATTTGCTGCCACAGCTTCTGCGAAGCTTTCGCGGGAGGTGCCCGGCATGACATCATACACAAGCTTTGCACCGGGTTTTGCGCTGATTATGTACCACATTTCAGTCTTGCCATATTCACCGTTCTCGTTTGCAAATGCATATTCGTCATCAGGATGGACCTGGACTGACAGGTTTTCCTGCGCATCTATGAGTTTTATCAGCAGTGGGAACTTATCGATATCCTGCTGTGGCAATGCCTCACCTATCAGCCTCCTGCCCAGTGTTTTTACCAGTTCAGGCAGAGGAGTCCCTGCATATTTCCCGTTTGCCACGATGCTGGAGCCATTTTTATGGCATGCTATTTCCCAGCTCTCAGCCACATTGCCCTCTGCAGGCAGAGGCTTGCCCAGCGATGCCAGGTTTCTGCCGCCCCACACATAATCTTTATATAATGGCTTGAATTTAAGCGGGTACATAAATTTTGCCTCCAAAACCAGTTCTCTGGTAATATATAACCATAGACAGGTATATATTATCATACATTTCGTTTCAATGCAGATATTCAGAACAGGTCTGATATGGTAAAATAGTGCTTGTACATGCAGTTGTAAAGATGCGTAACCAAATCGTCGACCGCATGATGCTCCGCATACCGGCAGAAAGCCGGCAGGGGTCAGGCGGACAGGGAAGCTGAGGAAGATGTGGATATGGGAAATATTGCTGTTGAGGTAAGAGAACTTACAAAAAAATACGGCAGGACAACGGCACTGCAGGACCTGTCCTTCAATATCGAAAGGGGCGAGATTTTTGGCCTGTTCGGCCCCAATGGGGCAGGCAAATCCACATTCCTGTCTATACTGGCCACAATTCTGAGACCGACAGCCGGGGACATCATAGTGAACGGATACAGCGTCCGTGAGCAGCCTGAGAAAGTGAAGGGCGAGATAGGTTATGTGCCGCAGGATATAGCTTTGTATCCGATGCTTTCCGGCAGGGATAATCTGGATTTCTGGGCCGGTATATATGGGCTCCGGGGAAAGCTCAAAAAGGAGAGGATCAGGGAGGCCGTCGGGATCGTCAGACTTGAAGACAGGATAAAGGACAGGGTATCCCGGTACTCGGGAGGCATGAAGAGAAGGCTGAATATTGCAGTATCATTGATGCACCATCCAAGGATCCTGCTGATGGATGAGCCGACGGTCGGTGTCGATATCCAGTCCCGCGGCTTTATACTGGATGCACTGTCGGCACTGAAAAAAGAGGGCAGGACCATAATATTCACCAGCCACTATGTCGATGAACTGGAAACGATCTGCGACAGGATAGCGATCATGGACAAAGGCAGGATCCTCGCGACGGGGCCGGCGGATGAACTGAAACGGGCCAATGGGGCAGATGATTTGGAGACGGTGCTGTTGAAGCTGTCAGGTGAGAATGCAGGATAAGTATAGGAGTGATGTCTGTGAGTAGCCGTACGAAAAAGCTGATCCTTATCATAACAGTAGCAATAATCATTGCTGCAGTTGTATACACTGCATGGTCGGTGCTGACGCGAAAAAGCACGGAGGAACTGTATTTGGATGCAGAAAAGAAGCTGTTCGGGGAAATGGCTGACAATATTGGGAAGCAATATGCTTCTCTTAAAGAGAAATACAAACCGTACATGGAAGAGGCATACAGTACCAGGACCGAGCTGTCGCTGAAAATCGCAGGAGGTCTGGAATCCTTCGGGTTTGATGATTCAGGTGCTGTAACCGGGATATTGGACAAATCCAAACTCATAGTCAAGACCAAAACCCACCCGGTAAAAGGGATTTCGATCACGGAAGCGGATCTGCTTCTCGAAAGAGCACCTTTCCTCAACGCCCGATTATTCTCAGACCCGCAGACCATATGGCTGTCGGTCCCGGATTTTTTGCCGGACAGATATTTCAGTGTAAAGCGTGATGACCTTGAAGGGCTTTACGACAAGTTTTCAATACCTGTCAAACCACTGAAGCTGATCAGCGGCAGAGAGCTGGCAGCAAATCTTTCTTTTGAGCTCAGCACTTTCAGGAACTCTGCCGAAAAGCTGGCCGATATATACTCAGGATATCTCCAGGGCGGGGCAGTCGCCGATAATGGCCAGAAAACCATCAACTTCGGCGGAGGAATGGCAGGGGGCAGAGAAGTACTGGTCAGGCTCGATGAGGAAAATGCGACATCGCTGCTCAGGGAACTGTTGACAGCCATAGCCAATGATGATGGATTGCTGCTTTATACTTACGGCAATTTTGCCAGTATTTCAGGATTGCTGGATGATGCGGGATTGTTCCGGCTGTTCGGCTTCATGGACGAAACCGGAGCTATGGTGCTGAGCGATTATGAGCGGGAGATACTGAAAAAGCTCAATACCGGCGGGGATATGGAGGAGTTCAGGGGAAATCTGCTGAAGGCTGCGGCATCATATCGCCTGCGTGACGGGATAAAAATGAGTGTGCTGCTGGACAAGAGCGGAAATATCGTTTACAGAGAAGTCAGCCTGGATTTCCTCAACACTGAAGGCGGCGCATCGTTCAGGACTGACATAGCTATGGGCAACGGCACCGCAGGATATAAGCATGTCGGGATCGCCTTCAGGGAGTATGACCCGGGCAGTGCAGAAGAAATCAGAAGGACCACCGAGTTGTCCATAAGGTCGGCTGCCGAAGAATCAAAAAGTTCTCAAAAGGAAGGCCGTATAGATATCGACTATGCGATCACAGAGGGCAGTGAAAGATCGGAGATTGATATTGGCATCGATATTTCCGACAGGACAGATGAGAAGACGCTGAAGCGTCTCAGCAACATCAAGCTGGAGGCAGACATATCCGGAGATGTTGGTGAAGGGAATATAATCGCAGTCATCGACAATGCATCCTGGAGCAACAGGAAACTGAACAAGTCCAACAGAACCACTGAGATAACATTGGATGCGGATCTCCCTTTCCTGGGGATCAGCGGTTTTTCCGCCACAATGAGCATAGCGGTTGAGGACAGCTTCGGCATAGAGGACTTCTCGCTGCCGGATCCTGATGAATCTGCGGTGATGGATCTGTACACAGCTTCGGGTGAGGATCTTGACAAGCTTGAGAAGGATATCATGGCATCCTTCGGGTCATTTTATCTGAACAACAAATATATATTCGATGCGCTGTTGGGTTGGTAAAATACTGTCATGGCGGGGGTCGGATAAACAGTATGGTTTCTTTTGCGGCGCTGCTCAAAAATGACATAAGACTGATTCTCAGGGACTGGAAGGCATGTGTTTTGCTGCTGGCCGCTCCTCTGCTTTTTATATCCTTTTTCACATATGCGCTGTCGCCGTATCTGGAAAAGAGCAGCTTCATAGAGCCGTTCCCCATAGCCCTTGTGGACAAAGAGAACACGACGCAGACCAGGATGCTGATCCATCAGATTGAGGATATCGGTATATTCAGCCATGTGATAGTGATGGACGAGGAGGATGCGCTACGATATCTGGCCGACAAGGAAGTCGGCGGAGTGATCATCATCCCGGAGGATTTCACCAACAGTGTGGCCATTGGCGAGAACAGACCGGTCACTGTGGTGGGGAATGGTGCAATGCCTCTCCAGGCATATATAGTGAAAAATACGGCGCAGAGCGCCGCCAACCTCGTGACGGCGGCACAGGGCGCCATAAATACCATTTGGCATTATGACAATAAGGCCGGTTTGTCGGACAGTGAGCTGGATGCCAGATTCAATGAAGCCGTTATGGACTATATGCTTACAGCACTGGCGAGAACAGCCGTATTCGAATCCGTGGAAGCGGAAAACGGGTCAAGTGTCACACCGGCTGAATACTTCACGGCTGCTCTCATAGTGGTCTTCATGATGTTTGCCGGAATGCCCGGCATGAAGATGCTCGTATCGGAAAGGGCCGGCGGTATCACAGCACGGCTTGCTGCGACACCGGTGAGGATGTGGAAGGTGGTCCTGTCAAAGCTGCTGGTTTCCATCATGCTGCTGGTGATCCAGTTTGGCGTCATAATACTGATGACATCAAGACTTTTCAACAACTACTGGGGGGCGCCGGTCAGGGATGTGCTTATACTGTTTGGGGCTATCATCCTTGCAGTCAGTGCCTGGTCCGTGTTTACTGCCTCGATCTCGCCGACCCCGGCTTCGGCCGACATCATCGGGAACCTCGGGATACTGCTGATGGCCGTACTGGGCGGGAGCATATATCCGCTGACATCTATGCCTGAGAGCATCCGCCGGATCAGTGTGCTTACGATAAACAGATGGGCGATGGAGGGCTTCATGGTACTGTTTTCTGGCAGCAGTGTTACAGATACCGGCACACATGCCATGGTGCTTGCACTGATGGCCCTGATCCTGTTCGCTGTATCTGCTTTTATGATACGGTTTGCCAGAAGGAGGTAAGCAAAATAAGACTATTGTCAGTTGCGTTTTACAAGTTAAAAATGATGCTGGCAGACAAGCTGTTCTTTGCAGCGATGATAATTATACCTCTGCTGATAACCGTCTCTGCAGGATATGCGCTCAGATATGAGAAGCTGAACACTATACCTGTCGCCATGGTGGATGAAGACCGGAGCATCAGTTCATCATTGCTGATGGACAGGCTGACAGGCAAGGAAGGTATCGATCTTGTTATCACAGACAGGGAAAAAGCAGAGAAGATGCTGGAGAACAGCCAGGTAGAACAGATCTTTATCATAAAGCCCGGCTTCGCGGGATCCATAGAGCGGGGAGAGAGCGATGGTCTGATAGAAATGTACAGTTCTCCGTCATCATATTCGGCGGATTTCACCAGAGAAGTAGTGGCAGGCGAAGCAATCAGGATAATAATGAACAGCATGGCCGCCAACGATGTGATAAGCAAGTACAGCGAGCTGGGGATGGATATGGGAAGCGACTTCAGAGATGAAGTAGAGGCATATGCGGACTCATTCTGGGAACCGGAGCCGCTGATGACCATAGACTACAGAGAGCTCAGGGGGACTGCCGCCGAACCTGTGGACAGGGTTTCGATGCCGGCAGCGACTGCTTCATCTGCCGGGCTGATAACAGCATTCATAATGTTCTTCATGCTGTTTGGAAGCGGCTGGCTTGTGGAAGAAAGGACCAATGGCACGATAAAAAGGCTGGGAGCCGGACACGGCGCAGTTGCAGTGTCCTTTGGAGGCAGCATCCTGGCACTGCTGGCTGCCGGTATCCTGCAGATCATGATGTTCAGCATCATCCTGAAAGTGTTTTTCGACATTGTGCTATTCAATGGCATATTGTCTTATCTGGCACTGCTGACGTATCTGCTGGCTGTTATAGCCATCAGCATGTTCCTTTCATCAGTACTGAAGAC
>DGEE01000122.1:2797-7622 GCA_002385815.1 Hungateiclostridiaceae bacterium UBA3934 | reverse complement strand
TGCTGGCCCCGGATGATGTGTCTGTGATGCTGCTGCCGGCATTGGTCCTCCTTGGAATACCGTTGATTTTGCTGCCTGCAAGCTATATTATAATCAGGATGCAGTTAAGAAAAGGATAGTGTACATAGGTGTAACCATTGCAAAGGAGAAGAAATGGACAAATTGAAGAAAAAACTGATGAACATATTGGCTTACCCGATCAGCCTGTATGAAAAGCTGACAGACAGGAAGGCAACGCTTATAGCGGGAATCGTGCTCATAGGGGTCATCGACTTTCTGCTTCCGGATGTGAAGTTTATTATAAAGGAACTGTTTACGGACAAGTCGGTGCCCGACATAGTATACAATGCAGGGATGGCCGTCCTGGTGCTGCTGCTTCTGGGTTTTGTCGATGTTATATGCATCAGCGTGCCCCTTTTTGATATCTTCAGATATCTTAAAAGAAAAGAGATCCAGTTCGTCAGTACCACCGGCATCGGCAAGGAGGATGAACAGCCCCCGCTTCGGCCCTCGGTGATAAAAGTGATGAAGATATATATAATGTCGCATTTTATAATTATCCCGGTATCGCTGGCCTGTAATCTCTGGGATACCCGCTTCATCACAGAGGACAGCTCTGCGCTGCTGGTGAACCTGGCATTGATATTTTTCATGATAATCAATATATGGGCCGCGGCTATAATGACAAGAGGGTTGAATGCAATATTCCGGTTCAATATGCTGTTCCGGAGGCTGACGTTTATAATAGTATTCACATGGAATTTCCTTTTCGGCATGGTTTTCGATGTGATGATCAAAAACTGGCTCATGCAGTTGTTCAGGTGAAACGCCTGCGTCCGGGTGAGGGGGTAATTTTGATGGGTATGGATATATGGAGAAGACAGCTTTTGAAAAGAAGTACGGCTGTGATAGTCATGCTGGTGATTTTATGCCTGCTTGTGTCATGCGGGGATGCTGGCAGGACGAATACCGGGGAAGATGCGAGTACCGGGGCAGGGACGGATACCGGAACAGGGGCGGGCAACGGGACAGGAACGGATATCCCGCCTGTTAATGATACTGGTATGCCGGATGGCACCGATGATCCGGGAACTTCCGACGGGCCGGGGGAGCCGCAGGAAACGGGAAAGGATGCCGATGTGCCTGGGGATGCTGAAGATACGCAGATCCCCGTCAATCCCGGCGGGCAGCAGGAAGCAGGCCTGGATCCGGATAATGCTGACCAGGAAGCATCCGGCATGAATGCCGTAGACAGGATCAGGGACGCGCTTAAGGACAACGTCTCCCCTGCCGTAACCGGGGAGCTTATCAGGCTGTTCCTGGATTACCAGGGCGAAAGCCACGGATATAAGGGACCTAACCACAGGTATGAGCTGCGACTGCTGCCGGAGTTCGGCCCGGGAAAAACCCTCGACTGGGACGGGCTGACCGCTTTCATATATTATATGGCAAACTATTTTGAGCACGATGAAGAAGGATACTACTTTTTTGATGCAGAGTTGTTCGACGAAACGGCCGGACGGCTGCTTCCGGGGCTGGAATACAAGCATCGGCGCAGCATGTATTTTGATTATAAAAATGGGATATATAAAGCCACCGGTTGGGATATGCACGGAGGCACCTATTATCGGCTCAAAAGCATTTCAGGGGATGACAGGGGAACTTTCACCGCCTCCTTTGACGGGTTCCACTTTTACGAATTCGACGATTTTGGCGAGCCATACGGCAGTGTCGGAGAAAACATGAAAGCCATGTATGATTTCGTGGGTGACAGAAATGCCGACGCAGACTTCCATGAAGTTTTGCTGGAGATATTACTGCGGGAGGATTATGATGAGATACTTAATGTAAATGAGCATCTTGAGATAACGTTCAGGATCTCGTCCGATCCGGAGTTTGCATTCGAGTATCTGTCGTGCACACGGGAATACCTGGAGTCATGAACAGTGCAGCATCAGGAGACGATTTCACTGATAAGAGAACTGCAGATTTGAAATTTTCCTGATTGCCAAACATGAGTACAACTTGCTGAAAAATCTCTGCAGGTTTGAAATTGACTGTTGACAACCGCAACAGTTCGCTGTTATAATTTTCCCTAAATACGTGACACATTTAAATACGAAACTATTTGACCAAACCGAGGAGCAAGACGAGTAGCAGTGATTTCCTGTATCCAGAAAGCCGCTGGTGATGGGAATGCGGTTACGGGACCATTGTGAATGGACTTGCGAGGGAAGCCTGAAATCATCGGAGAGTAGGCGCTTACGGGGGTCCGACCCGTTATCAGCAGGATGCATATGATGGTATGCATAAATGAGTGGGCGTATTGTACGTCAATTTGGGTGGTACCGCAGAAGCAGGAGCTTTTGTCCCTTAGTGGGATGAAAGCTTTTTTATTTGCTTCACAGCAACTGTCCAAAGAGACGAGCATATACCATTACATGAAAGAGGTGATTGCATGACAAGACCTGACTACACAGAAATCGTAAGGCTGGCAAATGAATATGACATCATTCCGGTCTGCAGGGAGATCTATGCGGATATTACGACACCGATCGCGATCTTGAGGAGAATCTCCCATTCGAGCAACAGGTATTTTCTTCTTGAAAGCATCGAGGGGGGAGAAAAATGGGGCAGGTATTCATTCCTGGGCTACGATCCAGTTGCCCGTATTATTTGCAGGGATGGGGAGATTACGATAGAAGAATCCTGTGACTCCGGCAGGAAAACGATACATTCCCGCAAGCCCCTTGAAGTGTTGAGGAATTACATCTCCCGGTTCAAAGCGCCAAAACTGGCGGATCTGCCTCCTTTTGCAGGCGGCTTTGTCGGCTACTTTTCATATAGAATGATAAGCTATGCGGAACCTGTCCTGAAGCTGCGGCAGAGTGGATTCAATGATTTTGACATCATGCTGTTCGACAGGGTGATAGCATATGACCACCTGAAGCAGAAGATAAGCATCGTTGTGAATATGCGAACTGACAATGTCGGGGAGAATTACCAGAAAGCACTCTCGGATATAGCCGATATCGCAAGGATGATAAAGGAGAAAACGCAGTCATCGGAAACCGGGGCAGACATCACGGCAGAGGACGGAGCAGACATCAGGCCTGTTTTTACCTGCAATACCACGAAGGAAGAATTCTGCAGCATGGTCGACAGAACGAAGGAATATATCAGAAACGGCGACATATTCCAGGCTGTCATCTCCAGGTGTTTTGAGACGGAGTACAGGGGCAGTCTTCTCAATGCCTACCGGGTTTTGAGGACCACCAATCCGTCGCCGTATATGGTGATGATGCAAAACGATGATGTCCAGTTGATCAGCGCATCTCCGGAAACACTGGTCAGGCTTAAGGACGGAGTCCTCTCGACATTCCCCATAGCAGGCTCCAGACCGCGCGGCAGGGACAGCCGGGAAGATGAGGCACTGGAAAAGGAACTGCTGGAAGATGCAAAAGAGCTTGCGGAACATGACATGCTGGTCGACCTGGCGAGAAATGATCTGGGCAGGCTGTCGAAATACAACAGCGTGCATCTGACCAGCTACAAAAAGGTATTGAAGTATTCACGGGTCATGCATATAACTTCGGAGGTGGAAAGCCTCATCAGGGATGACAGAGATGCATTTGATGCCATAGAAGCACTGCTGCCTGCAGGAACTTTGTCGGGAGCTCCCAGAACCCGTGCATGCGAGATCATCGAAGAACTGGAAAAGGAGCCCAGGGGCATATACGGAGGAGCCATCGGATATATAGACTTCACCGGCAACATGGATTCGTGCATTGCGATCCGGATGGCTGTCAAAAAGGGAGACAGAGTTTATGTGCAGGCCGGCAGCGGGATCGTGGCTGACAGTATTCCCGAAAGAGAATATGAGGAATCGGGGAACAAAGCCGGCGCGGTGATAGAAGCCATTATTTCAGCAAGTGAGGTGGATGAGTGATGATTCTGGTGGTCGACAATTACAGCAGCTTTGCTTATAACCTGGTCCAGCTTGCCGGGACAGCCGATCCTGATGTCAGGGTGATCCGGAATGACGAGGTCACTGTCGATGATATTTTCAAAATGCAGCCGTCCCATCTGGTCATATCTTCCGGTCCCGGGCATCCGGGGAACACCGGGATATGTCAGGAGCTGATCCTCCGAATGAAGGGAAAGCTGCCGATTCTTGGCATATGCCTCGGTCATCTGGCAATATGTGAGGTTTTCGGGGCGGCTATCGTACCTGCAAAATTGCTGGCGCACGGAAAACAGGATGACATACACATTGCGAACGGGAGCCGTATATTCAAAGGTCTGCCGCCGGTGATACAAGCGGGCAGATACCACTCCCTCGCAGCGCAAAGGGAGAGCCTGCCGGATGATCTGCTTGTGATAGCGGAGGACAGCCGCGAGGAAATAATGGGTGTAAAGCACAGGGATCATGAAATTTATGGACTGCAGTTCCATCCGGGATCCATACTCACACCTGAGGGCGCTGTCATAATGGACAATTTTCTACGCATAGGAGGTGGCAGGCCGTGATCAGGGAAGCGCTTCATAAGCTGTTGAACAAAGAGGATCTTTCCTTTGAAATGACTGAAGCGGTCATGGATGAGATAATGAGCGGGGCTGCGACGAATGCTCAGATAGCGTCTTTCATTACAGCACTGAGGATGAAGGGCGAGACGATCGAAGAGATAACAGCCTGCGCAGCAGTAATGAGGAAACACGGCGTCAGGCTGAAATACGACGGGGACTTGCTGGATATCGTCGGCACAGGCGGAGATCAGGCGTATACGTTCAATATATCGACCGTATCATCATTTGTGATCTCTGC
>DGEE01000122.1:0-2637 GCA_002385815.1 Hungateiclostridiaceae bacterium UBA3934 | reverse complement strand
GATGTGCTGGAGGCATTGGGAGTCCGTATCGACATCCCGGTCTCGAGGAGTGAACAGATCCTCAGAGAAATAGGCTTATGCTTCATGTTTGCCACCCGATACCACTCCTCCATGAAACATGCGGCACCGGTGAGGAAAGAGCTCGGAGCGCGCACAATATTCAACATACTGGGCCCTCTTTCGAATCCGGCCAATGCAAACCACCAACTGCTGGGTGTTTATGACGAAAATCTGGTGGAACCTCTTGCCAGTGTACTTTCGAAGCTCGGCCTGAAAAAGGCCATGGTGGTGCACGGGCTTGATGGCCTGGATGAGATATCCCTGACCACATCTTCCGTTGTGTGCGAAGTCAATGAAGGAAAGCTAAACAGCTTCTTTTTCGATCCGCGCCAGTTCGGATTTGAGTATTGCAAGCCTGAGGATCTCACAGGAGGCGGACCGGAAGAGAATGCCGACATCGCCAGACGCATACTGAGCGGTGAAAAAGGTCCCAGAAGGGATACGGTTCTGCTGAATTCCGCTGTTTGCCTCTATATGTTTTTCAACGATGTGACCCTGAGAGAGTGCGTGAGGATCGCCGCTGAGGTGATAGACAGCGGCAGAGCCATGGAGCAGCTCAGCAGGTTCATTGAGCTTTCCAATGCCGGGGACTGATAAGTAAGGGGTTGGTTTTACCTTGCAGGAGTTTGGAAAGCGGGACTGGGGAGCGGGTCTGTGCAGTATGATCGGAGTTGCGCGACAGTATCAGAGCCGGACAGGTGAAGCTGCGGCCCGGTTGGCCGGCGTAAGCCTGATTTTACGTTAGAATTTGACAGGATGGGTGATGAACATGATTCTTAAGACTTTGGCCGGGTCTGCCCGGAAGCGTGTGGAATCTCAAAAAAAGCAAATGCCGCTGGAGGAATTAAAACGGCAGATCCTCCGGATGGACAATACAGCAATGGGAAATAAACCGGACAGTACGTCTGATAATAAAGCGACTGTTCATAGTACGTCACAGCATGGTACATCAAATAATAAAATGTCAAAGTGCAATAAGCGTGAAGCATTTGCTTTTGAAAAAGCGCTGAAGGGTAAAGGGATATCGTTTATTTGTGAAGTAAAGAGAGCGTCACCTTCGAAAGGGATTATTGCGCATGACTTTCCATATGCGGAGCTTGCCCGTGAGTATGAAGAAGCCGGAGCCCGGGCGATTTCTGTTCTGACAGAGCCTGAGTATTTCAGGGGAGCCGATGCTTATCTGGAGGAGATCAGCAGGTCTGTCAGCATACCAGTGCTCCGGAAGGATTTCATCATAGATGAATACCAGATATGGCAGTCGAAGCTCATTGGCGCAGATGCCGTGCTGTTGATCTGTGCGCTGCTGGACACTGAGACACTTCGGAGATATATCAGTATATGTGATGAACTGAGTTTATCTGCACTTGTGGAAGCTCATACGGGAGAAGAGGTCAGATCAGCACTGGAAGCGGGAGCAAGGGTCATCGGCGTCAATAACCGGGATCTCAGGACATTCGATGTTGATATCAACAACTGCATCAAACTGAGGGAACTGGTGCCGGAAGGAATAGCTTACGTTGCGGAAAGCGGCATCCATACCAGAGAAGATATCCTCATGCTTGAAAAGGCCCGTGTGGATGCGGCGCTGATAGGAGAAGCGCTCATGAGGAGCAAAGACAAAAAGGGCATGCTGTCTTATCTCAGGGGAGATTGATGAAGGGTAAAGGATGAGGTGTAAACGCTGTGTTCAGGAAAGCGGATGTGAAATATTGAAGGCGATTGAAAGTAAAGTCTGGAGGCGAGCAGGAATACAGAAGCCAGGCGAAGCCAATAGGGACGGATAAATGGCTTGGGCAGATGATTGCCGGAATGTTGCCGTTTGCCGGACATTGCGGCGGCAGCAAAGAGAGGAGGTTCTGCGGGTAATTGCGCGGAAGGATTGCCGGTCCGCAGGATATAGCAGTTGTGGCATGTTTACAGAGCAGGTGGGGGTGACGGGGATGACAAGGATCAAGATATGTGGATTGACAAGAAAAGAGGATATCGATGCTGTAAATGCAGCTTGTCCTGATTACACGGGTTTCGTTTTCGCCGAAAGCAAAAGGCGGATAGACGTGGACAGGGCGATGGAGCTGAAATCATTGCTCGATCCTTCCATTAAAGCTGCAGGGGTTTTTGTGAATGAAGATATCAGAAAAATCATAAGGCTCTGTGATATGGAGGTGATCGATCTTATCCAGCTCCACGGCGATGAGGATGCCGATTATATAAAGAAGTTGAGGGAATACACTTCCAATAGGATAATAAAGGCCTTCAGAGTCAGGACTCAGCAAGACATCGAAAGCGCAAAGACTTCTACCGCTGACTATATCTTGCTGGATGCATTTCAGCAGGGGAAATACGGGGGCGTGGGCAAAACTTTTGACTGGTCCATGGTTTCCGGCATCGACAGACCATATTTTCTGGCAGGAGGTATAGACGAAAGCAATGTGGCACAGGCGATCAGGGAGTATCGGCCTTTCTGCGTTGATGTGAGCAGCGGTGTGGAGACTGGTGGATGCAAGGATCCGCGAAAGATAAAGAATATAGTGGAGAGAGTGAGGAGATCACAGTGCGGTGCGGATCTGTGCAATTCCG
>DGEE01000056.1 GCA_002385815.1 Hungateiclostridiaceae bacterium UBA3934 | reverse complement strand
GGACGGTAATATAGAAAAAATCGAAGTCATAAATACCAGGGGGGGTTCAAATGAAGAGACTGACAACAATAGTGCTTGCAGTGCTGATGCTGTGCCTGCAGGCGTTTAGCGGTACCGTGGCATATGGCGCCAATGGTGATGGAAATGCCATATATATCAAGAGTTATACAGCAGGCAGGGCATCTGTCAATAAAGATGAGTCTGTTACCATTGGTTTGGTACTGGAAAATACATCAGACAATGAATTGACTGATATAAAGATAGAAGTGGACGGGTCATCTTCTTTCACCGGTGTTTATAGCGGAGCAAGAAAGGTATTGGATAAGATAGATGCAAATGATACTGAAGATGCATTTATAAATGTGGTTTATAAGGGCTATGGGAACGAGTTGAAAATAATTATAAAATATAATGACGGCAGTGGAGAAAAAACGCAGGCAGGCAGGATCATAGTAACCGAAGTTGTCCCGGTCCAGGAACCTCCCACAGATACGAGTCAATATGTACCCAGGCTGGTGGTGGATGCCGGAGAAATGCCTGTGATAAATGCCGGCAGTACATACAGATTGAAATACAAGATCGACAACAAAAGCGGACACCAAGCTAAAAATATCGATCTGTCGCTGAAGCTGCTGGATGAAGCCAAAGCCCCTCTTGTGCTGGAAAACTATTATGACATGGATCGGTTCATTTCCGTAATAAACGGGAATGCATCGGAAGAGGTAGTATTCAATGTTAAAATAAGCAATCTGGCACCTGAAGGTATATATCCCCTCAGATTGACCAGCAGGTATGAAAATGCATTCGGAAACCCGTTTACATCCGAGGAGACAGTATATTTCAAGGTAGTCAACACCAATACGAATCCCATAATTACAGTGGACAGCATCAATGTTAAAAAGTCCGATGCTGCTTCAGACGTGATCACCCTTGAACTGAAGCTGAAAAATCTCGGCAATCTCAGGGCAGACGATGTGAAGGTGACGCTCGGAGGCTTGAGGAGCGGCGGATTTACAGCATATAACACCACCGATGTGAGATACATCGACATGATATACGGAAACGGTTCTGCAACGGTTTCATATGACCTGTTGCCGCCTCCGTCAGGTGCGGCAGGCAGCAATGAGCTGACCGTGTCCTTCGATTACAGGGATTCAGCTGGAAACACATACAGTGAGCAGAACAAGATATTCATCCCGGCGGGAGAAGGCGAAGGCACCAGGCCTAATATCACCTTTGAGCAGATCACATCGCCGCGGGAGGCTTTAGGTGCCGGCAGGGAATTCAATGTCAGCTTCAATCTGAGAAACAGCGGCGGAGCGTCAGCAAGGAATGTCAAAGTAACACTGAACACTGATGCCGGTATCGTGATCAGGTCCATGAACCCGGTCTATTTTGCCGGACTTGATGGCAATAAATCAGAAAAGGTAACCTACACGCTGTTTGTTGCAGACGAAGCTGCTACCAGGAATTATCCCATATCACTCAATGTGGAATACGAGGACGCTTTCGGTAATGGATACAATGCGGCACAATACATAGGCGTATATGTTGAAAATGACGCTGGCAAGACAGTGCCGAGGATCATCATTGACAATTATTCGCTGGATCCATTCCCGGTGAATGCCGGCGACGATGTCACGCTTACGATGTCATTCCTCAACACCAGTAAGACTGTGGACGTATCCAACATAAAGGTGACTGTCATCTCTGAAGACGGTACATTTACCCCTACTGATTCGGGCAATACGTTCTATATAGAAAGCATACCCAGCACGCAGAAGGTTGAACGTGAACTGGTGCTTCATGCCAAACCAGATGCGGAGCAGAAATCCTATATGCTGACAGTCAATTTTGAATACGAAGATGAAAGGGGTAATCCATTTACCGCAAAGGAAACCATAAGCACAAGGGTACTCCAGAGCCCCAGGCTCGTGACGAGTGATCTGAGCATGATGCCGGAGACCTTTGTCGGGCAGCCTGTATCAGTTTATCTTGATTTCTACAATATGGGCAAATCAACGCTGTACAACCTTATGATCACTGTCGAGGGTGATTTCGATGGCCAGGGTCTCAGTTATTATGTGGGCAACTTCGAGCCCGGCAGGACGGATTACTATGATGCCACATTCATTCCAATGAATCCTGGCATGCAAAAAGGCAGCGTACTGTTTACATTCGAAGATGCCAACGGTAAAATCACTGAGTACCGGAAGGAGTTTGAACTGAATGTGATGGAAATGTCGTTTCCGGAGCCTTCGTTCGATGATCCGGGTATGTATCCCGGCGTAGATATGCCAGGTATGGATATGCCAGGTGGACCTTCAAAGCCAGGCATCTGGATATACATCGGGATCGGCGGGGCTGTTCTCATAGTGGCAGTCGTGGTTGTTGTAGTCCTGAGGAAGAGGTCTGTAAGGAGAAAGGAATTGAGCCTCGATGAATAAAAGAGACATTATAAGGCTTGCTTTCAGAAACTTCATGAGAAGGAAGACCAGGTCCATCCTGACGATCCTCGGTGTTCTCATAGGCACATCTGCCATAGTTGTCATGCTGTCGCTGGGTATAGGTATGAATGAGAGTTTCAGGCGGCAGCTCAGCAGAATGGGCAGTCTCAATGTCATCGAAGTTAATCGGTGGTATTGGGAAGAGGATGGCATGGGAGGAGGTTATTCAAGAGAAAATGTGCTTGATGACAAAGTAGTGGCAAAATTCGAGGCCATCGAAGGTGTCGAGGCGGTCATGCCGCTTTTTCAGACGACCCTGAAGCTGGTCTCGGGAAAAAACATGATGTATGCCAATATAACAGGCATAGATCCCAAAATACAGGAGGCCTTTGATTTCAAGGTTGCTGAAGGACGGCTCCTTGCCGAGGATGATACGACATCGCTCCTGTTTGGCTCTGATACTCCTTACCAGTTTTACAATCCCAGATCGAGAAATATGCGTGGAGGGTATTACTACATCGGAGGCTATGACAGTGAAAGGCCAGAACCGGAAGTAGACGTCCTGAATGACAAGATGGTGATGACCTTTGATTTCAGCTATGGGGAGCGCATACCCGGTGGTGGCGGCCAGACAGGCAACAGGCAGCCCAAACTGTATAAAGTGAAGGGTGTCGGCATCCTGGAACCATCGCAGGACGAAAAATCCTACTCGATATTTGTCCACATAGACTATCTTAAGAAGATAATGAAGGAGAACGAGCGTGCCCAGGGGGGACGCGGCTCCAGCGGCATGGATCAGGGTTATTACCAGGTCAAGGTCAAGGTCAGGGATATGAAGGATGTCGAAAGGGTCCAGGAAGAGATCAAGAACATGGGCTATGGAACATACAGCCTGCTCGACATCCTGAAGAGCATGCAGGAGACATCGGCAACCATGCAGGCTGTACTGGGCGGCATTGGCGCCATATCGCTTTTTGTTGCTGCGATAGGCATCACCAACACCATGGTTATGTCCATATATGAAAGGACCAGGGAGATCGGTGTGATGAAGGTGCTCGGCTGTATGCTCAGTGACATAAGGAACCTTTTCCTCTTTGAAGCAGCTCTCATAGGATTCATAGGAGGCTTGCTGGGAATAGGCTTCAGCTATGGTGCATCAGTACTGCTTAACCGATATGCGGGAGGCCTGTTCGGAGGCGGATATTATTACGGAGGTTCTGACAGTATAGTTTCACTGATACCACCGTGGCTGGCTGTTGCAGCATTGGCTTTTGCCACACTGGTCGGCATCATATCCGGTTTCATGCCTGCAAGACGTGCCATGAAGCTGAGTGCACTGGAGGCTATAAGAACAGAGTAAAGGATAAGGGCGGTATCCTGATACATTGCTGGTGGATCGGCAGTTGACGGGTGCCGTACATTACGGTTTACTGCACAAAAAGAGGGGACAAAAGTCCCCTCTTTAATATTTTGAATTTTCTATTTTCTGAGCTTCCCGCTTTATTGCTTCTCCATGTCGTTCTGCCTGATTTCTTTTCTTTTTATCTTGCCGCTTATGGTCTTGGGGAGCTCGTCCACAAATTCGACGATCCTTGGATATTTATACGGAGCGGTCACCCTCTTGACATGGTCCTGCAGCTCTTTGACCAGCTCATCTCCGGCCTGCCAGCCCTTTGCCGGCACGATGGTGGCTTTTACGACCTGTCCCCTTACAGGATCCGGCACTGCTGTCACAGCACACTCAAGGACTGAAGGGTGTTCCATCAGGGCACTTTCGACTTCAAAAGGGCCTATTCTGTAACCGGAGCATTTTATCACATCATCAGACCGGCCAACGAACCAGAGATATCCGTCTTCATCGCGCCAGGCCACATCTCCGGTATCATACACACCGTCCTTCCAGACCCTGGAGGTGGCATCCTCATCCCTGTGATAACCTCTGAAGAGCCCAGGGGGAACTTCTTTATCAAGTCCTTTTATCACTATCCTGCCTTCCACGCCGGCAGGGCAGGTGTTCCCGTTGTCATCGACGATGTCTATATTATACAGCGGTGACGGTTTGCCCATGGAGCCGGGCTTCGGCTTTATCCATTCAAAGTTGGCACAGAGCACTGTCGTTTCAGTCTGACCGAAGCCTTCTATTATGTCAAGACCCGTCGCCTTTTTGAACTGGTTATAGACTTCAGGGTTCAATGGCTCGCCAGCCGTACACGCTGTTTTGATGCTGGAGAGGTCGTATTTTGAAAGGTCCTCCTTTATCAGGAAACGATATATGGTCGGCGGCGCACAGAAAGAAGTTATCCTGTATTTTTCCATTGCCTTCATCAGCCTGTCAGGCACGAACCTGTCCATGTCATATACAAACACTGCGACACCGCAGATCCACTGGCCATATATCTTGCCCCATGCGCATTTTGCCCACCCGGTTTCAGAAACCGTCAGATGCAGTCCCTCACTGCCGAGACGCTGCCAGTAGTGGGCGGTCACGATATGGCCCAGCGGATAGTAGAAGTCGTGCACGACTATCTTGGGCATGCCGGTAGTCCCCGATGTGAAATACATCAGCATATTGTCCCGGCCGCCGGCATCTTCGCTGCCTACAGGTCTTGTCCACTTGTCTGACGCATTTTCCAGCTCAGTTTCGAAATCTATCCAGCCTTCTCTTTTTTCGCCCACCAGGGCCCTGTGCCTGACGGTAGGGCTTTCAACCATCGCCTCTTCTATGAATGGTACGATGTCATGGTCTGTTACGGATACGATCATTTTCACCGAAGCTGCATTGTTTCTGTATATGATATCCTTTTTGGTGAGCTGGACCGTCGCCGGAACAGATATGGCCCCTACCTTTTCCAGTGCCAGCGTACATACCCAGTAAAGCCAGTGTCTTTTAAGCAGCAGCATCACTGTATCGCCTTTTCCGATCCCGTATTTTCTGAACAGATTGGCTCCCTTGTCGCTTAACTGCTTCATATCGCCAAAAGTGAATATACGCTCACATCCGTTATCATTGCACCATACCATAGCCGTCTTGTCCGGCTCGCGTGCAGCCCATTCGTCGACCACATCATAGGCAAAATTGAAGTTGTCAGGCAATTCTACCCTGTAATTCTCTTTAAAATCCTCATATGAATCGAAATCCCGTCTGCGCAAAAATTTTTCCAGCATTATATCTGAACTCCCCTTCTGTTTGCATATTGATGTCTCAATCAAAGCTTATCATTGAGTATCACTGTCAGGAATTTGCATGGCTTGTTGTCCGCCGCAGTCTGACCGTGGGGGATAGTTGGATCGAAATACAGTGAATCCCCGGGTTCCAGTATTATCTCCTTGCCTCCGAGAATAACCTTTATCCGGCCCTCGAGGGCGAAATTGAATTCCTGCCCGGGATGAGTCACCAGTGCCATGTTTTTGGTGTTTTCCTCCGGATCTATCGTCACAAGAAGCGGCTCGATCTTCTTGTTCATGAAGCTATATGCAAGGCTCTGGAATGTGTATCCCTTATAACGCTCGATATATGGAGCCTCACCATTTTTGACATAGCAATAGCTCTGCAGCCGCGGAGTACTGCCGGTCAGCAGTTCGGTCATCTCTACATCCAGGATACCTGCTATCTGGTACAGCGTCGAAATCGGGACTCCATCTTCAGCGTTTTCGTAACGCATATATTGATCCAATGGAATGTTGAGTTTTTGAGCCAGAGTGTCGGCTGTCATCCCGGAGACTTCCCTTATCTCCCTGATACGATCCGCCATTTCCTTTATTTTTTCCGACAAATCTATCCCTCCCAGCATTATTGAGACATTGAATTTTTACATTAATACCTATAATAGCACAATATAGCTGCGGTTTTAAGCAAAATTCAGATATATCATTTGAATTGTAATAAATGAAAATATTAACCAATTATTAATTTATTTTTTTCCATATAGTCGTATGATATTTATGGAGGAAGCGGATTATGAACGAGCACGAAAGACGACTGCTGAAAATAGCCAGGAATGGCGGCATAAAGGCTTTTGAAGAGCTGACGGCGCCCCATCAGCATATAGTCTACAATTATCTGCTTATCAGCTGTTCGAATGAATTTGAGGCATGCCAGCTGACACAGGATGTTTTTGTCAAGGTTTTCGAACAGCTCACATCAAATGCCGTTGACGATGACCTGTTCTCTTGTATTTACCGGATAGCCCGGGATATTCAGCAGCAGCATGTCAGTACATCCAAAAAGATTTCCTGAGACGGTGTCTGTGCCGTTGTCATATATCAGCAATGAGTTTTCCGGATTTCGAAAACCTGCACTGAACTGAGTTTTCCCGGACCCCATAGAACCAGGGCCAAAAATATTGTAGAATAAAAGTATCACTTTATTTCATTTGATATTACACGGATGGGGTTTTAATAATGAGTGAGGCAAAAACAAAGGTACTGGTAGTAGAAGATGAAGCATCCATCAGGAAATTCATAGCCATAAACCTGCAGAGGAGCGGCTTTGCCGTGCTTGAAGCTGAAACCGGCGAAAAGGCACTGGAAATGGCGATGGCCTGCAAGCCTGAAGTCATGGTGCTCGATGTCATGCTGCCCGGTATTGATGGCTTTGAGGTGTGCGCCAAGCTCCGGGACCAGATGCCGGAGCTTATAATAATCATGCTGACGGCAAGGGGACAGGATATCGACAAGATCACAGGCCTTGAGATAGGGGCTGATGACTATATGGTAAAGCCCTTCAATCCGAGAGAGCTGACGGCAAGGATAAATACTGTGCTGAGAAGGATCGAGTCTTCGAAAATGCCGGATGATGAACCGCTGGTCTTTAAGAATCTCGTGATGGATCTGAAATCACAGAAATTTTTCAAGGATAATGTGGAGATAGAACTGACTCCGACTGAATTTGCAGTTTTGAAGATGTTTATGTTAAATATCGGCAGAGCACTGAGCCGTAACGAGCTTTTCAACTCGGTTTGGGGAAAGAACTATTTTGGCGATCTGAAAACATTGGACGTTTACATACGAAGGATCAGGGAGAAGATCGAAGATAATCCCTCAAAGCCTAAATACATCGAAACCGTATGGGGATACGGCTACAGATGGTGCGACAGATGACAGATCCCGGGGAGAATTCAGAATGATTCTTGGTATCAGGAGCAGAATGACTTTTGGCATCATATTGATCATATTACTGACGGTTTTTGTGATGGAAGCACTGATCATAAACATTGTGCGCGTCAACTATTACAACAATCTGGAAGCAAACCTGTGGAACCAGCTGAAAGTTTCCAGCGAGATGTATTCCAGATACTTTTCTGATGCCTCTCTTGCTGAAAATGTTATGAATAATGTGGACACATTCTGGAAGCAAACCTCGGCTCAGGTCCAGATCCTCGATACAGATGGCAGGGTACTCATGGACTCCATAGGCTATATGCCGGAGGAGGATGTGAGAATGCCGGATGTGGAGAAAGCCCTCGAAACAGGAAGAGGATCATGGACAGGAAAAGTGCCATATGACAGTAACGGTGTGATGGCTGTGTCGGCTGTGCTTACTGCAGATGGTGAAACAGTGGGGGTCCTGCGCTTCATTAGCTCCCTCAGGGGTGTGGACGAAGATGTCAGGTCTGTCTCCAGGATATTTATAATAATCGGGGCAGTGGTGGCTGTAATATCGATATTATTGAGCTTCCTGCTTTCCAGCACCATCGTGGATCCGCTGAAAAGGGTGACGGATGCTGCTGCCCGTATGGCGTCAGGAGATATCAACGTCAGGAGTACTAAGACATATAATGATGAAATCGGCAAGCTGTCCGATACACTGAATTATCTTGCTGATGAGATAGACAAAAGAGACAGGATGAAGAATGAATTCATATCATCCATTTCACATGAACTGAGGACGCCTCTCACGTCGATAAAGGGCTGGGCTGTCACACTCAAAGAAGTAAAAGACGAGGACAGGGAACTGCACGAGACAGGTCTCGATATCATAGAAAATGAGTGCGACAGGCTCACTGCGATGGTGGCAGAATTGCTGGACTTTTCGAGGCTGGTTTCAGGCAGGCTTACGATAAAGAAGGAAAGCATACAGTTGGAAGAATTCGTCGATATAGTCGGCAGGCAACTGGCACCGCGGGCAGCCAGGGACGGGCTCCATTTCAGTGTCGAGGTGGAGGGCGAGCTGCCTGAGATAGTGACCGATGGGAACAGGCTGAAGCAAGTCATTATCAATGTGCTCGACAATGCGTTCAGATTCACTCCGGCCGGAGGTAGCGTTCTGTTCAAGACAGTGGTCAGCGGCGGAGAGGTGATTTTTACCGTAAGCGATACCGGCTGCGGGATCCCTGCCGATGAATTGCCGTACATAAAAGAGAAGTTCTTTAAGGGCAGGAACAGCAAGCTTGGCAGTGGCATAGGCCTGTCGATCTGCGATGAGATAATAGGGATGATGGGCGGCAGCCTTGCCATATACAGCACAGAAAACAAAGGCACCAAGGTCGTGATACGGATCCCTTGTGTCCTTGAGGGAGGTGCGGCATGAGGAGAAGAATGCATGGCAGACTCCTGGTCATCCTCATACTGCTTATGGTACTGACAGTTTCACTAACCGCATGTTCGCAGGCAGTACCTGAAAGCGCAGACAGGATAAGCAGCCCTGTCAACCTGGAGATCCCTGCTGCGGGCACATGGGTCCTTGAAAGGCGGCTTTTGGATGATACGACTGAAGCAGCGGAAGCGGATGATGTCCTGACAGGAGAGACCGTTGGCTTCTCCCCTGACACCATGCTGTACGCCGGCCAGATGTTCAGAGATATCAGCTACAAGATCAGGCGGGTCAATGTGCATGAGTACTTCCTCCATAAAAACAGAGAAATCCTGAAAAAGCTGGATTATGAGAATAATGAGATAATGGTCGTAAATGTTTACTCGAAGGACAACTTCCTGTTTGAATTCATAATAGATTCAAAGGGTGAGAAAATCGCCCTGGTCGATGACCGGTATTATGTGATGAGAAAGGTATCGGAGGAGGTCAGCGATGTACAGGAAGCGGCAGTACATGAGACTTTAGAGTCAGGTATAAAGGAAGCCGTGGCCCATAAGCAGCCTGTGCGTTCGGGATTGCTTCTGGGGGTGCGCATACCTGTCCAGACCGCGGACGGGCTTGGGGATTTCAAATATGGGACCTACTGGATATCTTGCATCAACAGCACTCTCCGACCTGTTCTCTACACTGACGACATATACCTGCCCAGGATGGATGGCTTCTGGAAGCTTGAAGTGGAAAAGAAACCAGGCAGCTCAGGACTGGAGGACTCGCTTCGGGCCTATAAGGTGACAAACACATATAATAAAGGGGGGGACAGACCGGCAGTCACTGGCTACAGAAACGTTTCAGAGAGAGTAGAGACCAGATTGCGCAGAGCGATTCTGTATGTAGGCAATGATTATGCCTGTGTTGAGAATATTATTTACGATACTGACAGCAATACAGCAGGTGCCGTATTTGAAAAAACGCTGAGAACGCTGCCCGTAGACAATCTGTCGAATGTTGACGGTATAAAGATATCTGACATGGCAGGGGAAAACGGTGCAATGGCCATGGAGAACGCGATAGCGGAAGTGTTGGCCAATTCCGGTTATGAGGGTATCGTCATCATCGATGATGACGCGCAGCAAAAGAATTTTGCACTCTACAGGAAAACAGGACATTGGTTTTTCAAAGGCAGGATCGACCCGGACCGCCAGGGCCATCTGCCTTATATGGATTTTAACCTGAATCTTCTCCCGCCGGCGAATATGGTCGCTTATGATGTGCTTCATGTTCCGTGGAAAGAAATGAAGGACAAGCTTCCCAATGCGATAGACATATACACTTCGCCCAACCGTGATCTGGCTGTCATACTGACTCGCAGTCATATACTGCTGTATACCATCGAAGGGAGGAAGCTGTCGGGTGAGCCGATAGCAAAGATCCGGCTTGAGGAAGGCAGCACTGTTATCATGGCTGAATGGAGCATGGGTGAATATGTGGCCAGGTGGGAAAATTCATTTATTAAAAACAACGATACACACGTTGTCTTCGAGGGAGCCTCAGGTGCTGAAGCTGAATGACGGCGTATTTTTTTGATTTTCATATTGATTTTGCATCAATTATGTGCTATATTACACATACGAAAAACAAATGTGCGCCCACGGTGGACAGGAGATGGTATGGATAACAAGTCAACATACTTGCTGGCAGACAGTGCAGTCCTGCCAGAGGTTTTTACAAAAGTAATCGAGGCCAAAAAACTTCTGAGTTCCGGTAAGGCCAGGACAGTAAACGAAGCGGTTGCGGCAGTGGGGTTGAGCCGGAGCGCTTTTTATAAATACAGGGATCATGTATTCCCGTTTTATGAGACTTCAAGAGGCAGAGTGATTACGCTGTTTTTCGTAGTGGAGGATTTTTCGGGGATACTTTCAAGTATAATAAACAGGATAGCCAGGGCGAAGGCAAATATCATAACGATAAACCAAAATGTGCCGATAAACGGACTTGCAGACGTTACAATATCCATTTCCACCACTGGCATGACGATGGAACTGGAAGAACTCATGGATAGCATTTCAGAAATAGAAGGCGTTCGGAGACAGCAAATACTTGCAAGGGACTGACTAAAGGAGGACGGATATCATGGATATAGCGATTTTAGGATATGGAGTGGTCGGCTCAGGTGTAGCCGAGGTAATTGAGAAAAACGGCCGGAGTATTGCGGACAGGGCAGGAGAGCAGATAAGAGTCAAAAAAATACTTGACATAAGAGAATTCCCGGACAGTCCTGACCGTGAGAAAATCACTAAAAATCCCGAAGAGATATTTGGGGATCCTGACATCAAAATCGTCGTTGAGACGATAGGTGGTACCGGCGTTGCAAAGGAGTATACGGAAAGGGCATTCAGAGCAGGGAAGCATGTGGTCACATCGAATAAGGAACTCGTAGCCGTCCACGGCCCTGAGCTGCTGAAGCTTGCATCTGACAGTGGCGTCAGCTATCTTTTCGAGGCCAGTGTAGGCGGAGGTATTCCTATTATAAGGCCTTTGAGCCAATGCCTGGCTGCGAATGTCATAAATGAGATCACCGGGATTCTGAACGGAACCACCAACTATATACTGACAAAAATGAGCAGGGAAAACTGGAGCTTTGATGATGCGCTGAAAAATGCACAGCAGAACGGCTATGCCGAAGCAGATCCCACTGCAGATATCGAAGGACATGACACCTGCAGGAAAATCGCCATATTGTCGTCCATAGCATTCAATGAGTATGTGGACTGCAACAGGATCTATACTGAAGGCATTTCAAAAATCACACTGAAAGATATGCTTTATGCTGACGCAATGGATTCAGTGATAAAGCTGATAGCTGTCAGCAGGAGAGAAGGAGACAGGGTGTTTGCCCGAGTATCTCCTGCTGTTGTCAGCAAAGAGCATCCACTGGCCAATGTGGAGGACGTGTTCAATGCCATCGTCGTCAGCGGTGATGCCATCGGCGATGCCATGTTCTATGGAAGGGGAGCCGGCAAGCTGCCTACGGCCAGTGCTGTAGTAGCAGATGTGATCGATATCGTGAAGCATAATGAGTACACGAAAAGCGTATGGGAGCGCAGGGATACAGATAACCTGGTCCCCTTTGGAGAAAGCCTGACAAAAATCTTTGTCAGGGTGGCTGTAAAAAATAAAGCCGAAGCAGTTGCCGATATCGAAAGAGTATTCGGCACAGTGGAATATATCAATGCAGATATAAAGGGAACGGAGGATGAGCTGGCATTCACGACCATGAAAGCCACTGAATCAAACCATTCAGAGAGGATCGACGAACTGAAGGCTATGAGATCAGTCAAAGAAGTCGTCAATGTCATAAGAGTACTGCAATAAAATTCTCCGACATTCATAGTTTTGTTCAGAAAAATAAACATTGAAATACATGACAAATTGATATAAACTAATTGATGTAAGTAAAAATAATTTAATACATGTACAGGTATCCGGCTGCAAGCCGGTGCAGAGCTTACGCTCGAACAGGGAAGTTGGGTTGGAATCCCACGCGGTCCCGCCGCTGTATTAGAGGAGTTCTGCCGTATGCCACTGGGAAACCGGGAAGGGGCGGCAGGGCGATGACGCTTAAGCCAGAAGACCTGCCTGTGCATCAGCACCATACTCTACGAGAGATAGGGGGTGTATAGGATGTCGATCGAACATCTGCATATGTATATTGGAGCCTCCTGACTTTTTGTCGGGGGCTTTTTTACATCTTGTAAGATCGGGGCATTCCAGGCAGTGGAAGGCCCGCATAGTCGTGAAAAGCTCTCATGTCCGGGAAAACTCAGTATTTGGGAAGTCCTTATTTTGAGAAAGGAAAATGTAATATGAAAGGTTTGATACATATCTACACGGGTGACGGCAAAGGGAAAACGACTGCAGCCATCGGGTTGGGAGTCAGAGCCAGCGGCCGGGGCATGAAGGTGCTGATGGTCCAGTTTCTGAAAAGTACTCCCACAGGTGAGATGTACAGTCTGAAATCACTGGAGCCCAGTTTCGTACTCTGCAGGGGGACAAGTTCCAGGAAATTCAGCTGGCAGATGAGTGCAGAGGAAAAAGCCCGGACTGCTGAAGAACAGCAGGGCATTTTTGAGTATGCCGTCAATGCCGCACGGAACGGCGAATGTGATCTCCTTATACTGGACGAGATTTTGGGAGCGATATCAGTCGGCATGCTTGAAAAAGAGCAGGTCACCGACTTTGTCAAAAACAAACCGGACAGGCTGGAACTCGTATTGACCGGCAGGGGTGCCGACAGCGAGCTTATTGGTCTTGCTGATTATGTGTCAGAGATAAAAGCCGTGAAACACCCGGCCGAAAAGGGGATCCACGCAAGAAAAGGCATCGAATTTTAACGAAGGAGGATTTGAATGGATAATATAAAGGGTTTTGCACTCAGGAGAGGATTCATCCTCATGATGATAATGATAATGCTGCTTTCGGTGTTCACAGGCTGCGCCGGACGGAATCAGCCGGACAGCGCTGCTGAAAACAGCGGGCCTGAATCTGATATCAGATCCGGGGCTGGTTCTGAAATGCCCGGAGATGCTTCGGACGGAGTTGATAACGGCTCCGACACTGGTTCCATCAAATCCGGAGACGCATCTGATGAATCGGAAGCTGCTTTTAAGTTTCCGCTTACGGTGACAGACGCCAATGGAGATGAGATGACCCTCGAAAGTGCGCCGCAAAGGATCATATCGCTGACTCTGGGGTCTGATGAGATATTGCTGAGCCTGGTGGACAAAAGCAGGATAGTATCGATGACCAGGTATGCTGATGACGAAGGGATATCAAATATCGCTGCTGAGGCCAAAGGTGTAGGAACGAGAACGACCATGGACATGATCGAGAATATTATAGCCCTCGAGCCCGATCTGGTCATCCTGGACACCTGGGCGGATGTGAATTACATCAAGCAGCTCAGGGATTCAGGCATCACTGTATATGCATTCAGGACACCCGGAAACATAGACGAGCAGAAGGCGGTCATCGCCGAACTGGCGCATGTGGTCGGTGCAGATGAAAAAGGGCAGGAGCTGATCAACTGGATGGATGAGAAGTTGAGGGCAGTGGAAGAGAAGCTCTCCGCCCTCAGGCCGGAGCAGAAGCTCACAGTGATGGATTATGGAGAACTGGGCAGCAGCGGTAAGGGCACCAATTTTGATGATATAGTGACCCGGGCCGGACTTATCAATGTCATATCGCAGGCGGGAATAGAAGGCTGGCCCATGATATCAAAGGAGAAGATCATCGAATTCGATCCGGATATCATAATCCTGCCGTCCTGGTATTATGATGCAAACAACTCCTTCGAGGGGATGAGGGATTCACTGGTGAACGATCCGAGCCTGCAGACTGTCAGTGCCATAAAGAACAACAGGATCATTTCAGTTCCCAATCCGCACATAAGTGCGATTTCGCATTATGTCGTGCTGGCTGTGGAAGATGTGGCCAGGGCGGCCTATCCTGAATTGTTCTGACAGAGATCAGATGATAGCGGTGCAGATAAATAACGGACAGAACAAATAATGGCGAAAAGAATACGAGGTTTGAAATGAACAATCTCAATGTTTACAAAAAAATGGGCATCATGTTGCCGGCAATGTTCTTGCTGCTGCTGTTTACCATAATCGCAGCCGTAGCGCTGGGAGCAGTCTATGTGCCCCTTGGCAGGTCATTTCGGATAATACTTGACAATATAGGACTGATAGACGATCCTGCACTTCCGCAGGAGCAGGTATCCATCATCTTCAGGGTAAGGCTGCCGCGTGTGATCGTGGCATGTGTCGCAGGAGCTGCATTGTCAGCATGTGGTGCGGTGATGCAGGGGCTGTTCCGAAACCCCATGGCAGATCCCGGAGTGCTGGGAGTATCCAGCGGAGCCGGACTGGGTGCGATCATTGCGATAACGACAGGTTTTGCAGCCCGGAGCATATACACAATGCCCCTGTTTGCCGCCGTAGGAGCACTTTGTACAGTTACTCTCATTTACCTGCTGGCATTGCGAAAGGGAAAGATCGCACCACTGACCCTCATATTGTCAGGAATAGCTGTCAGTACATTTATAGGTGCTGTCACGCAATTCATCCTCATCAGGAGCAACACCTATGAGGTGCGCAGATATGTATTCTGGACCATGGGCGGACTCAGCGGCATGATGTGGGAGCAGGTAAGGCTCATCACATTTCCCGTACTGGTGCTGCTGGCCGTGCTGATGATGTTTTCGCGTGAACTGAACCTGCTGCAGCTCGGTGAGGAGGAGGCTCAGTCCCTGGGGCTTGAGCCCTCCCGTACCAGAAAGCTGCTGCTGCTCTTCACATCCCTCATCACTGCGGTGGCCATATCAGTATGCGGCCCTGTCAGCTTCGTGGGTCTGATAGTCCCGCATATGGTAAGACTTATAGCCGGTCCGGATCACCGTCTGCTAATACCTGCCAGCGCCCTGGGCGGAGCAATATTCCTTACGGGCTGTGATATCCTGGGGCGTCTGCCTGCAGACGGAGAGATACATGTGGGAATAATAACGGCAATTCTGGGCGCACCTTATTTTCTGTACCTGCTGATCAGGACAAGAAGGGTTGGTGGGGCATTTTGAATCCTGAGATATTCGGAAACGGCAGCACAGGAGGTCGTGCCAGGCTGCTGAGGATAGAAAATCTGAACTATCACATAGATGGTGTCCCCATCCTGAAGGACATTTCATTCGAAGCAGACAAAAAAGAGTTCATTGGCCTTATAGGACCAAACGGGGCGGGGAAGACCACACTTTTAAAATGCATCAATGGCATCAACAAGGGTACCGGATGTATCGAGCTTGACGGCACCGACATCAGGACACTGAACAACAGACAGATTGCCTCAAAAATTGCAATGCTGCATCAGGATACCACTGTCACTTTCCCGTTCACTGTGATGGATATCGTTTTAACGGGAAGATACCACAAACTCGGCAGATTCAGGCCGGAAACTACTGAGGACTATGCCGTGGCACGCCGGTGCATGGAATATACCGACACCCTGAAGCTGGAAAACAGGCTGATAAACACATTGTCCGGGGGGGAGCGGCAACGGGCCCTCTTTGCAAGAGTGCTTGCCCAGGAGACTGATCTGATACTGCTGGACGAGCCGTCAGCCAGCCTCGATATTGCCTATGAAGAGCAGCTTTTCAAATATGCGCGTGAGTTGAGCGACAACGGGAAAGCAGTCATTGCAGCAGTGCATGATCTGAAGACTGCAGTGCGTTACTGTACCAGGCTCATCATGATGAAGGAAGGCAGGATCATAGCTGATGGCAGCCCTGAATCTGTTATTACAAGGGAAAACCTCAGATCATCCTATGGGGTTGATGCCATCGTATACAGGAACAGAGTCACCGGTCTGGTGGATTTCCACATATCCGGAGGAAGCCGCAGCAGGAAGGATTTAAGTGTCCATGTGATAGGCGGAGGAGGTTCCGCATGCGGTGTCATAAGGCAGCTTTTTGAGGCAGGATGCAGGATCACTGCCGGTGTGTTCCCCCACGGTGACAGCGATCTGTCATGTGCCGACATATTCGGTATCAGAGCGCTGGCTTGCAGGCCATTCAGCGAAATAGACGACAACAGCCTGAAGGAGAATATAGAGCTGGTTAAAGCTGCTGATATGACCATATTATGCGATATGCCCTTCGGGCTTCAGAACATAAGGAACCTTGAAGCAGCCGCATATGCTTCAGAGTTGATCATAATAGAGGACACTGACCCTCGGAACCGGGATTTTACAGGCGGCAAAGCCCTGGAACTTTACAACGGGCTGAAAAAACGGGCTGTTGTGGTGGATTCGGCCAGGCTGCATGAAGTAATTTGATACTGCAGTGACATTGTGCTGCAGATTCGCAAAGGAAGAGGAAATAAGCAGCCATCTGTTCGCACTTGACAATATACTAGCATGCACTTAAAATAGTTTAAGATGTCGAAATATTCCATAAGAGCATATTTTGGCATCAATATCAAGTCGCGATTTGAGATTTTCTGAAGACACTGGCCGATATGGAGGTGCTGTTATGCTGAAGAGTCCCGCAAAGAAACTAATAGTAAACGGTCTTATGATTGCACTTGTTTTTCTTACGACATACTTCACCCGGATACCAACCATGATATTGCCGGGTGGATATTTTAACCTTGGTGATGCTGTCATAATGCTGGCTTCGGCGTTGCTGGGACCGGCTGGAGGCCTGATCGCGGGAGCAGTGGGGTCAGCACTGGCAGATCTGGCTGCAGGTGCACTTCTGTTCGTTCCAATAACATTCGTTGTGAAGGGTCTGGAAGGTCTGGTGATCGGACTGCTTACATCGAACCTCCGCAAGACCGGTGTTTTGCAGCACGGGCGGCTTGTCCTCTCAATAATCGCAGGGGCTGCTGTCATGATCGCCGGATATTTTCTGGCTGAAGCCTTTTTGCTGGGTGTGTTCGATGAAGCCTTCGGCTTGACCGCAGCCGCTGCAGAACTGCTGCCTAATTCGCTGCAGGGCATATTCAGCGCGATACTTGGATATATTTTGATATTGGTATTCAATAAAATACAGTTGGATAAGAATATCGGACAGTGATTTGAACTATAGCGGTCCGGAGCGATATCATAATGGAGGGGTGAGCCCATGAAGCTGACAGTACTCGGAAACAATGGCCCGTATCCGGCTGCAGGAGGAGCATGTTCAGGGTATCTTCTGCAAAGTGGAAACACAAACATACTGATTGACTGCGGCAGCGGGACTTTGGCCAATATGCAGAGAATAATAAGTCTTGACGAGCTCGATGCCGTCATCCTGACCCATCTGCACTTCGATCACATGTGTGACATGTTCGTACTGAGATATGCGATTGAGACAAGGAAAAAGCGCGGATTGTACAACAGGCTGCTCAAGGTCTGTGCTCCCGCAGAGCCTGCGGAGGTATACTCTGCTGTTGGTGCGGAGGATGCCTTCGAACTCGAAGCAATAACAGACGATTTCCGGCCGGTCTTCGGAGACATGCATCTCAGCTTCTCGCGAATGAATCATCCGTGGCCGGATTACGCCGTATCGGTGGAATGTGCGGGCAAAAGATTCGTATACTCGGGAGATACAGCCTGGACTGATGATCTGGTAAGTTTTGCGAAGGGCGCTGACCTGCTGATGCTCGATGCAGGTTTTCTGGAGAAGGACTGGTCAGAATCTGCGCCACATATGACTGCTGCCCAGTGCGGTAAGGCTGCAGCAGTGGCAGGAGCCGGCAAGCTGCTGCTGACCCACTTCTGGCCGGACTACGACCTGAAAGATCTCGTTGAAGAGGCTGCCGGCATATTCCCGAATGTTGAAGCTGCAATGATAATGAAAGAATATGAAGTGTGACAGGTAGTACCTGGTTTCCAGTGGCCAGAGCTTAAACAGGCCGATGCTGAATGCATGAAAGCCATAAACTCAGGATCAAGAAGCCCCGCTCCATATCACGGCGGGGCTTCTTCGATTTCTGATCATGTTTTTGCCGGTTATTATTTTACTTCATCAGATACCGGCAACACTTTCCTGCTTACCTTATCTTGAACTTCTTCAGCCTTTTATCGAGCTCCTGGACCAGCTCGTCAAGCTGCGCTGCAGCAACCTTCATCTCATCAATCTCCTTAAGCTGCTGCTCTGTTGTGGCAGCGACCTGTTCGCTGGAAGCGGCTGTTTCTTCGGATACGGAGGAAATGTTTTCGATGGCTGAGATCACGTTGTCCTTATCTTTCTGCATCGCGAATACGGCATCATTTACGGCTTTTATTTTATCGACGATGACGACTATGCCTTCAGCTATGTTCCCAAATGCCTTGTTTGTACTCTCAACAGCCTCGCCCTGCTCTTTTGAGACATTCCTCATCATTTCCATTGCCTGTATGGCCTGCTGGGATTCTTCGCTTATGTTTTCCATCAGATTTATTATTTCTTCTGTGAAGCGTCTGCTCTGATCGGCGAGCTGCCTTACTTCTTCAGCGACCACTGCAAAGCCCTTGCCCGCTTCACCGGCCCTGGCTGCTTCTATTGCGGCGTTCAGTGCCAGCATATTGGTTTGCTCGGCTATATCCTCGATCGACTGCACAAATGCGCCGATGTCCTTTGTCGTATTTGTCAGATTCTCAACGACGGAGAATATCTTTTCAGTAGAATCAAAACTCTGCTCAGATCTCTCACGGAGGATTTTGACCGATTCAAGCCCTATTTCATTGAGTTTGTGGATGTTGTTCGTCTCATCCATTACATCGCCATAGCTTCTATATACAAAGTCGATCTGTTCCGAGAGTTTGTCTACAAGCTGAACACCCTCCTGTGCATCAACTGCCTGATCAGATGCGCCTTTTGCAATTTCGTCCACTGTCTTTGATATCTCTGAAATGGATAAGACCGCCTGTTCTGCTGTAGTACCCACCTTTCTCGATGCCTGGATGATCGAATGGGACAGCGAGAAGAAATTGTCGATAAGTGACCTTATATCGCTCAACACTGAGTTCAGCGCTGAACCTATGCCGGACAGCGCACCAAAGGATCTGGGTTCGAGGAACTTGGAGTAGTCGCCCTGTTTTATCGCTTCCAGTTCTGATTCAAACTTATCTGCTATCCTGCGTATCATGATGTTATTCGTAATTCGCAATACCTGACAGGTTACTACGGATGCAGCCAATACCAGCAGCGCTTCCAGATATCTTCCTGTTATCAGTACGAATACGGCGCTCATTACCAAACCTGATACGATCGATGCTATCAAGTTGATTTTTCCCTGGCTGGATACTTGCTCGGCTATGTTTTTTCTGGTCTTGCCTTTTCTCAATTTTGCCATATTCATCCTCCCCCTGAGATAATACCATAATAACTATTTCGATATAAAATGCTAAAATCCTCCTTAGTTCAACATAGAAGCAGAAAAATGTTGAAAGGATTCTATTGACACCGATTGTACAATTGTATACAATGATACAAAATTAAAACAAAAAGACAGGTGTTGTTATGCTGATTTTCAACAAAAAGACGAATACGCTTGAGCAGACATTGTATCGCTACGAACTGCAGGATGTCGCAAACCCGAATCTTTACAGGGAAATATTCAATTATGACGAGATACCGAAATGTGCGTTCAACCACAGAAGGGTACCAATGTTCCCGGCAGACGAGTTGTGGATCACCGATACCACTTTCAGGGATGGACAGCAGTCGAGGGAGCCCTATACCGTAGAGCAGATAGTAGAGCTGTATAAGATGCTGCACAGGCTTGGCGGTCCCAGGGGTCTCATCAGGCAGTGCGAGTTTTTCCTGTACAGCGACAGAGACAAAGAAGCCGTTTACAAGTGTCAGGAGCTTGGCTATGAATACCCTGAGGTGACAAGCTGGATAAGGGCGACCAAAAGCGATTTCCAACTTGCGAAGGATATGGGTGTCAGAGAAAGCGGCATTCTTGTAAGCTGCTCGGATTATCATATTTTCAAAAAGCTCAACATGACGAGGAAGCAGGCTCTGGATCATTATCTGAGCATCATAAAATCAGCCATTGAAGTCGGGATAAAGCCTCGCTGCCATTTTGAGGACATAACCCGGGCGGACTTCTATGGATTTGTCGTGCCTTTTGCATTGGAACTGCGCAGGCTGAGCGAGGATAGCGGTGTGCCAATAAAGATCAGGGCATGTGATACGATGGGCTACGGAGTACCGTACCCCGGAGTAGCGCTTCCCAGGAGTGTTCCGGGTATCATCTACGGCCTCAGGCATTATGCTGGCTTCCCCAGTGAACTGATAGAATGGCACGGACATAACGATTTTTACAAAGCAGTCGCGAACTCAACCTGTGCCTGGCTGTATGGTGCCTCAGCCGTCAACTGTTCACTGCTGGGCATCGGAGAGAGGACTGGCAACACGCCCCTTGAAGCCATGGTCATCGAATACGCGCAGATCAGAGGCACTACTGACGGTATGGATACTACCGTTGTCACTGAAATCGCAGAGTACTACGAGAAGGTACTGGGCTACGAGATACCGGCCAGGACCCCGTTTGTGGGCAGGAGCTTCAATGTGACCCAGGCGGGCATCCATGCCGACGGGCTTTTGAAGGATGAGGAAATATACAATATATTCAACACGGAAAAGCTGCTCAACAGACCTGTTGGTGTTGCGATCAACCAAACCTCCGGGACTGCCGGGATAGCTCATTGGATCAACAGTTTTTTCAAGCTCACCGGAGACAAGAGGATAGACAAGCGAGACGAAAAGGTGATCAGGATAAAGGAATGGGTAGATGAGCAGTACAAAAACGGCAGGGTGACGTCCATAAGTGACAGGGAGCTTGAAAGAGTGGTCCGTAAGCTGGCACCTGAACTCTATGACATGGTATGACGGTGTATGATATGATATTGAAGGAGAAATGGGCGGCTGACGGCTTACACGGCGGCAGGCCGGTTATGGAATGACCGGATCCGGCCGGACGGTGAGGCACATAATAATAAGTCGCCTGGTGAACATAAATAAAAAAAGGAAGGAGCAATGGGAATGGGACTGAATCTGACACAAAAAATAATAAAGGAGCATCTGATAAATGGTGAGATGATCCCGGGCAAAGAGATCGCTATAAGGATAGACCAGACGCTGACGCAGGACTCCACAGGTACGATGGCCTACCTGCAGTTTGAGGCTATGGGGATCCCGCGGGTCAAAACCAAAAAATCAGTTGCATATATAGATCATAATACGCTGCAGGCGGGATTTGAGAATGCAGATGACCACAAATATATCCAGACAGTAGCATCAAAGCATGGAGTCTACTTCTCCAGACCAGGCAACGGCATCTGTCACCAGGTCCATCTGGAACGTTTCGGTGTGCCGGGGATGACTTTGCTGGGCTCAGACAGCCATACGCCGACAGGCGGCGGCATCGGCATGCTGGCCATCGGTGCCGGTGGTCTGGATGTTGCAGTAGCGATGGGCGGCGGCCCTTACTACATGATGATGCCGAAAGTATGCAGAGTGACACTCAAGGGCAGACTGAAACCCTGGGTATCAGCAAAAGACGTGATTCTTGAGGTTCTGCGCATAATGACCGTCAAGGGCGGCGTTGGTAAAGTCATCGAATATGCAGGCGATGGCATTGCATCACTGACGGTTCCCGAAAGAGCGACCATAACCAATATGGGAGCAGAACTTGGAGCCACCACATCCATCTTCCCCAGTGATGAAGTGACCAGGACTTTCCTGAAGGCGCAGGGAAGAGAAGATGATTGGGTTGAGCTTCTGCCCGACGCTGATGCAGAGTACGATGAGGAGATAACCATCGACCTGGGAAGCCTTGAACCGCTGGCTGCAAAGCCGCACAGCCCGGACAATGTGGAGGCAGTGTCCTCGATCGGAGCCATAAAGGTCGACCAGGTAGCTATAGGCAGTTGTACCAATTCATCATATATGGATATGATAAAAGTGGCAAAGATACTGAAAGGGAAGACCGTGCACCCTGATGTGAGCCTGGTGATAGCGCCCGGTTCGAAACAGGTACTGACGATGCTGGCGAAAGAAG
>DGEE01000044.1 GCA_002385815.1 Hungateiclostridiaceae bacterium UBA3934 | reverse complement strand
TAAAGAAAAAGGGTACGGTAAAAACCGGAACCCTTTTTTTTTTAAAAACTGAAATTTTGAAAAAGTGGTTTACGTTTTGATGATTTTGATGTAAAATAGTTTATAAGATAAACGAAAAGGACTAAAACGGTAAGGTAAAATTAAAATTCTACAAAAATATAGCGCAAGTATATTGACAATTTGTGAAAATGTGATAACATTTAACTTGTCAGACGCGAAATAGTTTATTGATTAAACGAAACAAGCGAAAAAAGGTTTACTGACTAAACATAGTGAAGCGATGAGAATTATTTACTTACTGTTACAAAAAATCACTTAAAAATGAATAAAAAATTCAGAATTTCGTTATAACAACTACATGGCTGTTATAACTTTATTCCACAGGCATACCAGGGCCCAGTATGTTTGTGAAAATAATACTGACTGCAAAATATCCCAAAAATGGAGGTATCAGAATGAAGAAGTATTTCAAGTCCATGTGCCTGGCGCTCCTGATCGTGGCAATGATGGCAACGTTATTTACAGGCTGTGGTGCCAAGCAGCAGACACCAGACACAAAAGATCCTTCAACGAAAACACCACAAGACACACCCGGTGATCAACCTTCTGCAGGCATCGAACTTACAGTAGCATCGGTAAATAATGGGCCGATGGTCACAATGAGTGAGCTTTCCAGCGAGTTTACGAAACAGACCGGAATCAAGGTCAATTACGTAATGCTGACTGAAAACGATATCCGCTCAAAGATACAGCAGGACGTCGCTGTTGGCGGAGGACAGTTTGACCTCGTTACGCTTGGAACCAACGATATCGGCACATATCTTGACAACGGATGGACAGAACCATTGCAGCCGTTGTTCGACAAAATGACTGAAGAAGAAAAGGAATGGTATGACTTCGACGATCTTATCGAGGCAAACATACCTGCATATTCTTCGGCAACAAAGGGACTGGCAGCAATACCGCTGTACGGTGAGAGTACTATGATCATGTACCGTAAGGACCTGTTCGAAAAAGCAGGACTTACAATGCCTGAAGAACCTACTTGGGAACAGATCTACGAATTTGCAAAGCAGCTCCATGACCCGGCGAACAATATGGTCGGCATGGCACTCCGCGGCAAGCCCGGTTATGGCGAAAACATGTACGTCTTCGGTACCATACTTTATGCCTATGGGGCACAGTGGTTCGATATGGACTGGCAGCCTCAGCTTCAGACAAACGAAATGAGAGCAGCATGGGAATTCTATAAGAAGCTCCAGAATGAAGCTGGCGCGAAAGACGTTACATCTAACGGCTATACAGAAACACTCAATCTCATGGCCAGCGGAAATGCAGCAATATACTATGACGCAACAGTATCAGCAGCAGTATTTGAATCAGATAACTCAGCAATAAAGGGCAAGGTCGGATATGCAATGTCACCATCCGGTCCGGGTAAAGGAAACACTCAGACTATAGGTGGCTGGGGACTTTCGATCACATCCTCATGCAAGAACAAGGATGCAGCATTTAAGTATCTCACATGGGTAACCAGCAAGGATTATGTCCAGTTGGTAGCTGACAGAGACGGATGGATCAATGTACCCTCCGGCGCACGTACTTCCACTTATACTAACCCCAATTATAAGGCAGTAGCAAGTTTTGCAGACATCACACTGAAATCACTGTCCGGAGCTTCATTTGACAAGCAGGCTGTAAATCCGACACCGTATACAGGCAACTCGCTGCCCAATATACCTGAGTATGCAAGTATCGGTGAGCAGGTCGGACAAATCCTGGCAGACTATATCTCCGGCGGTAAATCTCTGGACGACGCACTTGCCGAGAGTCAGAGGATCGCTGAGCAGGCAATGAGAGACGGCGGATATATAAAATAACATAAGGATATCTGCAGCCGCGACAGTTACGAGTCATACCATTATACTCCATAGTGCCGTAATGTACGGCACTATGGAGATAATATATATAAAATAATAAAGGGCGGGTGTACCCGGAATGTTGAGTAGTAGAGGAATAGAAAAGCCCAGAAAGAGTCTGGTAAATTATCTGGTATTGCCGGCGATCATATTTGTCGCGGCGATAACACAGATACCATTCCTGATGACGCTGATACTGTCATTCATCAGATGGAATATAAAAAGGCCGGACCTTCCAGTGGAGTTTGCCGGCTTTGATAATTATAAGTTCATTTTTACGGACAGCAAATTTTACCAGGTCCTGTTGAACAGCCTTGTGCAGGCTGCCGTTGCCCTGGCACTGTGTACGATATTCGGATTTTTGCTGGCGCTGGTGTTCAACAGAGCATTCAAAGGTATATTCATAGCACGCTCGCTGATCATAATACCGTATTTCGTAATGGAATCGGTGGTAGGCATCGTGTGGAAGACACTGATACTGAGTCCGTCATTCGGAATCAACCAGGTACTTGCAAGCTTTTTCGGCATGGAACCTGTGGCATTCTTCAGCAGCAGGCTGTCGCTTGTGACCATCATAATCCTGATAGTATGGCAGTGGACTCCGTTTCTTTTCATGATCCTGCTGGCAGGATTGCAGAACCTGTCCGAGGATGTGCTGGAAAGCGCAAGGATAGACGGAGCTTATGGTCTGAAAATGATCCTTTACATTAAGATCCCGATGATAAAACACTATTTCGAAGTCGGGATGATGTTTGGGTTGATAAATATACTGAAAGTATTCGGACTGGTCTTTGTAACGACACAAGGCGGTCCGGGCGTATCGTCCGCCAATCTGCCCTACTATGTTTACAGGACAGCATTCTACGACTGGCAGATGGGCAGATCGGCTGCTATCGCTGTAGTGACTGTAGCAATCACACTTATAATCATACAGAGCTTTTTCAATCTAATTCGCAGAAAGCAAAGGGGGAGTACGATATGAAAAGATCGCTGAGCAAGCGGCTGAGAGCCAATACTGCGACCATTCTCACATGGGTGCTTGCGCTGGTCTATGCCTTCCCCATACTATACATGTTGATCACCGGATTCAAGCCTGAGGAGATGGTGGCTCCTCCCAGCCTGTCCTTTACTCCTACGCTGGAGAACTATGATGCGGTGATTTCGGAAGACCTTATGCTGCATTCATTCAACTCGGTATTCATCACCATAGCCACGGTCATACTTACTATACTGCTGGCTGTTCCTGCCGCATATTCACTTGTGTTCGGCAGGCTGAAAAGTGCAGAGGGGATATATTACTGGTTCATAACGACCACACTGCTACCGGCGGTGGCTGTGATCATTCCGATATTTCTCGCTTTCAACTACACAGGGCTGCTGGATACGAAGCTCGGTCTGGTATTGCTCTATACCGGAGCAGGTGTGCCTCTGATGATCTGGATGGTGAGGACATTCTTTACAGACGTGCCGTATGAAATAATCGAGGCTGCAGATATAGACGGATGCACAAGGTTTACATCCTTTTTCAGGATAATACTTCCACTGATAAAAGGCGGGATTTTCTCGACTGCATTGCTGGTTTTCATAACTACATGGAATGAGTTCTTCTTTGCAGTCAACATGACGTATTCGAAATCGGCTACACTGCCAGTATACCTCAACCGGTTCCTCACTCAGCAGGGATACTTCTGGGCAAAGATGAGTGCTGCATCCACACTTGTTGTCATAATACCTGTAATACTTGGTTTCTTCACACAGAAGACTCTTGTAAAGGGATTGACATTGGGAGCAGTAAAAGGATAGGGAATACAGTCGTGAGAAGTTGTACCTTATGTACCCTATAAGCTGCACTGTGCGTGAAAGGAGAATATTGCAATGAAAGGAACAATGAAAGTTGCAATGATGAATGAACCCGGCAGATTTGATTTTGAAGAAAAGCCGATACCAGAAGTAAAACCGGGTTATGTACTCGTAAAGCTGGACTATGTCGGGATATGCGGTTCGGACATGCACCTGTTCAGACATGGATTTATCGGAGAGAGCTATGTCACTGAGCCGATGGTCCTCGGACATGAGCCTGCAGGTACCGTTGCCGAGGTGGGAGAAGGCGTCACAGATCTGAAGGTTGGAGACCGGGTAGCTGTCGAGCCCGGTATTCCGGACTGGACATGCGATTTTTGCAAGAGCGGGAGATACAATCTATGTCCCAACGTTTATTTTTATGCATCGCTGCCGGTGGTGGAAGGTTGCTTTGCAGAATATATTGCACACCCGGCAAATTTATGCTATAAGCTGCCGGACAATGTCAGCACGCTGGAAGGAGCGCTGATGGAACCGATGGCTGTCGGGATGCATGCGGCAATCCAGTCAGGCATCAAGGTAGGATCGAAGGCCGTAGTCATCGGAGCCGGCTGCATCGGTCTGGTTACCATGCTGGCGATAAAGAGCATGGGCGTCAGGGAGATCATTGTTGTGGACATCGTAAAGAACAGACTGGAACGGGCACTGGAGCTTGGAGCATCCGAGATCGTCGATGCCTCAGCGTGCGATCCTGTCCAGAGAGTACTGGAACTGACAGGCGGAGGGGCAGAATACGTTTTTGAAACCGCAGGTACCGAAACGACCATATTCCAGACAGGAAAAATGGTCAGGAGAGGTGGTACCATAACATTGATCGGGTACACCAGTGATGGTACAGCGAAGATGAATGTAAACTGGATAATCGACAACGAAGTCACCATAAAGACGGTATTCAGATACAGGAACATTTATCCGACCATAATCGAGGCGGTCAGCAAAGGGATGATCCCGCTGAAGGAAATAGCTTCTGACATATATGACTTCAGTGACATCCAGAGAGCCATGGATCATTCCATCGACAACAAGGACAAAGTCACAAAATGTGTTGTCAGGATCAATCCTGACGCTGAATGAACACTTTTGCTTTTTTGCAAGGCAAGGAGGACGATATGAGAAATCTGGTAGCTGGTGCCGATTTCGGCAGCGACTCCGTTCGCGTTATTATCATAGATGCTCTTACAGGAGAAAGAGTGGCTAAGGCTGTCGCATATTATCCCAGGTGGCAGAAGCAGATGTACTGCGATGCTGCTGCCAACCAATTCAGACAGCATCCCCTCGACTATATAGAAAGCTTCACAGCCTGCATGCGGGAAGCCATGGCTCAGACAGGCTCGAGGAAAGGAGATCTGTGTGCCATTGCCGTAGATACTACGGGATCGACACCATGCCCTGTGGACGACAGGTGCACTCCGCTGGCCATGCTGGATGAATTCAGTGATGATCCCGATGCCATGTTCCACCTGTGGAAGGACCATACTGCAGTAGAAGAAGCAAAGGAGATAAACCACGCTTTTTCCAATGCAAAAATGGACTATACCATGTATCAGGGCATCTACTCATCTGAATGGTACTGGGCCAAGATACTGCGAACTGTCAGAGCCAATGAAAGGGTAAGGCAGGCTGCGTGGACATGGCTGGAGCACAGTGACTGGATACCTGCGCTGCTGACGGGGAACACGGATCCCAATAATCTGTACAGGGGATCCACCGGTGCCGGACATAAAGCGCTCTGGAACAGTCATTTCGGCGGGCTGCCCGACCGGGACTGCCTTGGGAGCCTGGACCCTTATCTGGCACTGATATATGACAGGTACAATACCGCACCGAAGCCGGCAGGCACGCGTTTGGGCGTAATCACGCGCGAATGGGCTGAAAAGCTGGGTGTGCCTCAGGACACCATAATAGGCGGAGGCTCCTTTGATGCACATGCCGGAGCTGTAGGAGCGGGCGTCAGACCCGGCACCATGGTCAAGGTCGTCGGGACATCCACTGTAGATATGCTGGTGGAGGACAAGGAAAAGCTGGAGGGCAAGGATCTGAGAGCATACTGCGGACTGGCTGAAGACTCCATCGTGCCCGGGTATATAGGCATAGAGGCCAGTCAGGCTGCGTTTGGAGATGTGTACGCATGGTTCTCTTCACTCCTGATGTGGCCTTTGAATGAGCTGGTACCCGGATCGGGGATAATTTCTGATGACTCCGCAAAGAAGCTGATAGAAGATGCGAAGAAAAAGATCATCAGGGAACTGGAGACAAGAGCCGAACAGATCGAGGATGTGGACATCACTGCATTGGATTGGTTCAACGGACGCAGATATCCGTTCTTGAATGAAAATGCCAAAGCCGCCATATCAGGACTGAGCCTGGGAAGCACTGCTCCCGAGATTTACAGGGCATTGGCCGAGGCGACGGTTTTCGGGTCGAGACGGGTATTTGAAGGCTTCATAGAAAACGGCATAAATGTGGAACGCATCATTATGGTGGGCGGGATAGCTAAAAAATCGCCATTCATCATGCAAATGATGGCCGATGTGCTGGAAAGGCCTGTCATGGTTAGCCAGGAAGAACAGGTCCCTGCGCTGGGTGCAGCTATCTATGCTGCCGTGGCTGCAGGATTCTATCCTGATGTGACCGCAGCCCAGGATGCTCTGTGTGAGCCGTACAAAGACAGCTTCCTGCCGAATGCGGAAAAATCGGAAAAATACAATGAGAAATATCAGAAGTACCTGGCACTCGGTGATTTCATCGACAAATTCTGAACGACTGAAAACGACATAGGAACCTCCTATTTCAATACTGACCATCTGGTCATAATGCAAAAGGGCCTCGGCGGATCATACCGCAGAGGTCTTTTGTGTTCTCCAGTGGATTTATGTGGGATTTCTCAGGGGAAAGCCATCGATTCTCCTGAGTGATCCTGAAAGCCAGGGCAGGATGCAGTGACTAAACACAAGTCATCTCTAAAACATCAATTGAGAGCGTTTAATAATGTGGTCCTGGTATTCGCGGCTCAGTTCCACAAAATATCCGCTCCAGCCCCAGACCCTGACTATCAGGTTCCTGTGTTTTTCCGGGTGTTCCCTGGCATCGAGCAGGGTTTCCGGATTGACGGAATTCAACTGAAGCTGGTGTCCGCCCATATCTATGAATGATTTTACAAACAAGGCCACCTTTTTGATTGCCTCCTCCGTCCGGAAAACAGTCTCATGCAGTTCCAGAGTCAGAGGTCCGCCATTTATCACACGTTTCAGATCAGGTTTGGTGAAGGATCTGATGATAGAAACCGGGCCTTTCAGGCGGGCAAAAAGGCTGGGGGAGTAATTGGCGGCAAACTCCTCGCCGTGACTTCTCCCGTCTGCCGTGGCCTTCATATCTTTCGAATGCCATATATAATACATGGCTGAGCCGGTGCCCGGTCTGAATATACCGCTTCTCTGTCATATCCAAGTCTCGTCAGCCCTTCTATGACTATATCGTCGTTTGAATACTGGGGGAATCCCAGCCCCTGCCTGGTAAGCAAAGTAGCCAGTTCAAAACGCTCAGGCGGAGTCGAACTGCTCACCCGCAGGTTGATTTTGGGATCGATGAGCTTCAGTTCGAGGCTTGCCTTAAGACACAACTCGGAAAGCAGATTATAGCTGTCGGTGCCGTCAGGATCGAGGCCGCCCAGAACAAGACTCTGGCCGTTGTCGCCCTGCTGCATGCCGGGATAAAGGTCGCTGTCCCTGTTGAGTGAGATGAAAAACTCTTCGACAAGCTCCAGGGCGCTGTCATAATCCAGTATGCCGTCATCCATATCCTTTTTCAGATATTTGTACATATACTGGTCAAAGCGTCCCAGGGTATTGTGATAGTTGTTCCCGCACCACATGGTGAAATGGATCAGCCGGAGCATCTGCAGTGCCTCAAGGAAGGTTCGGGGAGGGCCGGCCGGGATTTGCCTGAAGCTTTCAGCAACGATCAGATTGCCGACCTCCTCTGCTTTTTTCCTGTACCTTTCGGCCAGACCCTCCACTGAATCAAGTATGGAAAGCAAATACTCGAGATACTCGCAGGAAGCAGTATCGTTCCGTTTGCTGAACTTCAGCAGAGCAGTCCTGATCTCTGCACGCTTTTCATCAAAGCCCTTATCCAGCAGCATTGAGTAATCCACATTGATATTGCAGACCTCGCCTCTCTCATGAAGCCGATATATGCTCCTTATCTGCTCCATTTCCCCGGGAGTGTATAATTCGGGGACCTGCGGGATTGTTCTGGTTAGTGCTATCTGTTCATTTTTGAATACGACAGGGGTTTCATTGTCCAGCATATATTTCAGACGTAAAACAGCCCGCTGCATTTCCGGTACATTTTCCCGCATGAACGTTTCTGTCAGCACTGCCGGGTCCTCCGGCTGCTTCCTTACGGACCGGTGCCTTTTCTCCACTGTGAAAAAATCCCGGAGTTCTCTGATACGCTCAGTCATGATATCACGCTCCTTAGTTGGTATGTTGCCTGGTCTTATTGCTGCGTTTCCTGGGTCGTATATAAGTCCGGTTACAGTATCACACTTGTGATACCGTAGTCTGCAAAAATATCGGTGCTGTATTGGCCTTCACGGTCTACGTCGAACATGGGCTCATAGTCGATCCCATACATGTCATACTTGGCACCGGCAGTCTTATGGAAAGGCAGGAGCTCGACTCTCACCAGTGACTTCGAATCTTTTATCAGTTCTGCCGTCTTCGCATAATTGTCCGCATCGTCATTGACGCCCGGGATGACCGGAATACGTATAATGGACGGAACTCCGCTTTGGCAGAGATATCTCAGGTTTTCCAGTATGCATCCGTTGTCCTGGCCTGTGTATTTTATATGTTTTCCGGTGTCGACCATTTTTACATCCATCATCACCAGATCGGTCATGTGTATTATCTCTCTGAAGGTATCCGGCTCAGAAAAACCTGATGTTTCTATAGTTTTGTGGATATCCGGCAACAGCGACAGCGTTTCTGAAAGGAATTCCGGCTGCAGCAAAGGCTCGCCGCCCGAAAAAGTCACCCCGCCTCCATATGCGTGGTAATAATCGGCATTCTCAAGGATGCGTCCGGCAAGCTCGGCGGCAGTCAGCACTTCGCCGAAAACCCTGCTGATGCCGGTGTTCCTGTTGACCAGCAGCTCGGGAGCAGGGTCGAGCCCTTCGGGATTGTGACACCAGCTGCATCGCAGCGGGCAGCCTTTCAGGAACACTGTCTGTCTGATCCCCGGGCCATCATATATAGCAAATTCTTTGATATCGAAAATCACGCCAGAATTCAAACAAAACACCTCTAAAAGTTTATCGCTAAAACTTTTACCAGCTAATAAAAGGATATCATCAATACAGGATATTTGCAATGACCATATATGCCAAATATGCTTTATGTACCTTTATATATCAACATTAAAAAATGGACATGAAATTGAAAAAAATAGCTTGACAAATACTTAATAATAAAATATTATAAAGATAGCAAAAGTTTATGCAATAAACTTTTAGATGGTATATAATAGTAATAATCATTAAAAAGAAAAGAGGATATATACCATGAAGGTTGGAAATGCACATGATATGCGAAGAATGAATCGGTGCTCCGTGATAGAGATCCTGTTGCGGAATGACAGCATATCAAGGGCAGATATAGTACGGCAGACCGGACTCAACAAAGCGACTATCACCAATATTATAAATGATTTTTCACACATCGGCATCGTGGAAGAAGCAGGGACCGTGATTGCCAGCAATGGCAGGAGGACAGCGGGGATCCGGCTTTCAATGCGCGACTATGTCACACTGGTCATCCGTATCAACAGGTATGATCTCAGCTTTGCATACTGCAATATCCATGGTGAGATTTCCGACCTGATGAAGGTAGATATCACAAACGATGACGATATCGGGAGCATACTCGACAAGCTTGAAAAGTATACCAGACGACTTCTGGACAACCAGAAGGGGAGAAAGGTGCTGGGTATATCGTTAGGGATACTTGGCTGGCTGTTCTGCAGTGATGGACGGATGATAGCCATGACTGACGCATTCCCTGAGCTGAGCAAGGTCGATTTCAGGGAAGAGATGCAGAAGATGTTCCCGGGATATATAGTGATGCTGGACCACGACGCAAATCTCAGTGCCCTGGCAGAGTGGGACGAGTATATCAGAAACTGCGACAACGACACAGGCACGATGCTCAGTATCATCGGCGGTATCGGCTTTGGTGCCGGCATCATCATCGACGGAAAGCTTTTCCATGGCGCCAACGGGATTGCCGGGGAGATAGGCCATATGGGCATAAACTTCAATTCCGTCAACTACAGTCCCAACAGCACCAGCTCATTCAGAGGCACATTTGAAGAATATGCATCGCCGAGAGCACTGCAGGGCCTTATCCAGGACAGGCTGATGGATTTCCCGGACAGTTGTCTCAGTGAAAAATCGACTCTCTATGATATTTACCAGGCATATGAAAACAAGGATGAACTGGCAGTGTGGGCAGTCAACAGGGTAGCCAGATTACTGGCATATGGGCTGACAGGCTTGATCTTCATTCTCAACCCTGATGTGATCATCCTGGGAGACAAGATAATACGCAGTGAGAGATTTCTGCAGAAGCTCAGGAGCAATCTGAAGGACATGCTTCCGTCTATACTGTATGAAAGACTGGATCTGCGGCTTTCCAAATTTGATGAGAATTCGGTACTTCTGGGTGCATCCATTGCGATGACCAAGTATTATCTGGAAACACATAAAATAATAGATTTGTTGGATTAAAACGCAGACATTTCGGAAAAATTAACTTTGTCGGAGGAATTTTAGTATAAAATTTCAAACCGTGTTTTTCGCAACGTGTATTTTAGTTTAAATAAATGCATGGCTGGTTTACTATTCCCAAAAACAGGAAAGGAAGTGTATCTATGGGCATTCTGGATTATTTCATGCTGCATGATAAGAAAGCAGTGGTCACAGGAGGAGCAAGGGGCATAGGCAAAGCAAGCGCCATAGCACTGGCCGAAGTCGGAGCAGACGTGGCGATACTCGATATCCTCGATGCTGATGACACCGTCAGACAGATCAAAGAACTGGGGAGAGAGGCCTACAGTATAAAAGTCGATCTGACGAAAGAAAAAGAAGTTGATGATGCCTTCGCACAGATCAAGAAAAAATCAGGGAGGATCGATGTTGTTTTCAACAATGCAGGCATTGCGTACTGCGTAAAGTGTGAGGACATGACATTCGAGGAATGGCGAAAGGTACTGGCAATAGATCTGGATGCAGTATTCCTTGTGGCAAGAGCAGCAGGCAGATATATGATAGCGGACGGCAACGGCGGCTCTATCATCAACACTGCGTCGATGTCCGGGATGATCGTCAACTATCCCCAGGAGCAGGTGGCATATAATGCAGCCAAAGCAGGCGTGATACACCTGACCAAATCGCTGGCCTGTGAGTGGGCTAAGCACAATATCAGGGTAAATGCCATAAGCCCGGGATATATATGTACAGACATGACACCACCCACATCCAACAAAGCCTGGATGGACACGTGGTTTGCCATGTCCCCGATGAAGCGGCTGGGCACTGCCAGCGAGATAGCAGGAGCAGTGGTATACCTGGCCAGTGACGCCTCAACATTTACGACAGGGTGCAACATAGTCATAGACGGCGGGTACACCTGTTACTGAGCACAAAGCATGTCCGGGACCGTATGGGATGAACGGACAAACAGAGATAAACGAATACAGACACAGTAAATATGCAACCAGAGAAAGAGCAATCAGACAGAAGTAAAGATCGAATCTCATATGCAGCAAATATTGAAAGAAAGGATGAACTGTATGGACGCTCAAAGAATCAGGGAACTCGAAAAAAAAGCACATGAACTGCGCGTAACAGGGCTAAACATGGTCAAGTGCGCCCGTTCAGGCCACATAGGTGGTGCATTTTCACTGTCTGAAATAATGGCAGTACTGTACTTCGAAAAAATGAACATACGTCCGGAAGAACCGCGATGGGAAGACAGAGATCGCTTTGTCCTGTCAAAAGGACATGCTACCGTAGCGCTTTATCCTACCCTGGCCCTCAGAGGCTTTTTCCCGACAGAGGATCTCAAGACTTTCAGGAAGATAGACAGCTATCTGTCCGGTCATGCTGAAATGACCCAGGTGCCGGGTGTCGACATGTCGACGGGCTCACTGGGACAGGGATTGTCAACTGCTGTAGGTATGGCAGTAGCTGCAAAACAGCTTGGGAAGAGCTTCCGCACCTACGCGGTGGTAGGCGACGGAGAACTGGCAGAAGGTCAGATATGGGAAGCATGCATGTATGCCGGTGCGAATAAGCTGGACAATCTGACGGTAATCGTCGATTCGAATAAAGTGCAGCTTGACGGAACCGTCGAAGAAATCCTTGACACCGGTGACCTGGAAAGCAAATTCAGGAGCTTTGGCTTCCATGTGATTTCAATAGATGGACATGACATAAAGCAGATATCTGATGCGATAGATGAAGCAAAAGAGACAAAAGAACAGCCCACAGTGATCATTGCCAACACTGTGAAGGGCAAAGGCATTTCCTTCATGGAAAACAAATGCCAGTGGCATGGGAAGACACCGTGTGATGAAGAATTCGTAACAGCATTTGATGAACTGGAACTGAGAAGGAAAGAACTGGAGGGATAAAAATGGCAGAAAAAATCGCAACAAGGCACGCATACGGTGAAGCACTCACAGAAATCGGAAGCAATCCAAAGATTGTAGCCCTCGATGCTGATGTATCCACATGTACCATGTCGTGCATGTTTGGTGAAAAATATCCCGAACGCTTTTATAACGTGGGGATAGCTGAGGCCAACATGGTCGGTATGGCCGCCGGTATGGCCACGACCGGTCTGATCCCGTTCGTGCATTCGTTTGCCATGTTCTCGGCAGGCAGGACATACGACCAGATCAGGAACAGTGTGGCTTATCCCGGGTTGAATGTCAAAATAGTGGGGACTCATGCCGGGCTTACTGTAGGTGAGGACGGAGCGACACATCAGTGTCTCGAGGATATCGGCCTTATGCGCGTTATACCGGGCATGGTCGTAATTTGCCCCTGCGATGGCAATGAAACAAGGGAAGCAGTGCGAGCCATCGCAGAATATGAAGGCCCGTGCTATCTGAGACTGGGCAGGCTGGCTGTCGAATCAGTGACAGACAGACCCGGATACAGTTTTGAGATCGGCAAAGCCGTCACTATGAAAGAGGGCTCCGATGCCACTGTCATTGCCACAGGGTTGATGGTCCAGGTCGCTCTGAAGGCAGCAGAGGAGCTTGAAAAGGAAAACATAAATGCTGTCTCTTATACACATCT
>DGEE01000114.1 GCA_002385815.1 Hungateiclostridiaceae bacterium UBA3934 | reverse complement strand
CACTTTGTATGGGATATGACCCTTCCCGGCTGTTCGGTGCAAAAGGACCTTCACAGCACGATATTGATTTAAGATGCAAAAGCACTGTGCTTTTGTTCAGCTATTTTTCACGCGATAAAGTCACAGGGCGCTATCAGTTTTACAAAGTCGACATCTGATTATTTCCAAAATCCTTTCATTTCCCCATATTATGGTGTATTATATTCACATAAGACATTTATTGGAAATTCAATGTGATATTTTGCCAATACAAGTCTGGAAGCTCAGCTTTTTCGGTACAGGTGGAGGCTGCTATGAAAAAGAAAGCGGATACTGGCGGGAAAAGAGGCAGTATTACAGTGGAAGCATCGATAGTGATACCTTTGGTTATCCTTAGCATTTCCGCTGCTTTATATGTTGGGATGTTGCTTTACCAGAAGGCATTACTGCAGTCAGCCGCCGGGGCTGCAGCTGAAGCCGGTGCAGCAATATGGGCAGCAGGCTCTTTGGATCCGGTATCATGCAGACCTGACAGTGGTTTGGGCAGCTTCAGGCTCTATAGGAGAATGTATGACGGGGACAGAGAGACCAGATTGAAGAGAATCGAGGAGTATGCATTATCGCTGGCATCACGTAATGAACTGGTCAAATCCGAAGAGACTACTGTTGAAGCGGTTGTCAGGGATTATATTATATTCAGGCGGCTGGAGGTCAAAATATGCAAGTACTACAATATACCCCTCGGGAAATTTATGAAGATATTCGGAGGCAGCGATAAGGTCAGGATCACGGCGACTGCTGTTTCAACCGTAAACGAACCTGCTGAGCTGATAAGGAACACGGATTTCATAATTGATCTCGAGAGGAAGCTGGAGGCAAGGTTCCCGGAGTTGAAAAAAGTCGGCGACAAAACAAGGGAGTCGATGAATGAGCTTAAGGAAAGACTTGAGAGGTTCGTTGACTGATAGCATATCAAATCTTGCGTGGGGTAATAAGTTGAGAAAAAGTGTATCCGGTCAAATAACTGTGTTTTCTGCTATCATCATGGTTGCTGTGCTTATGCTGGCAGGTTTGCTTGTTGACGCTGCAAGGATAAGTGTTGGGCGCAGCATGGTGGACAGATCTGTCGAATTGGCAGCTGATTCATTGCTGGCAGAGTACAGCAGCAAACTAAAGGACGACTATGGCCTGTTTGCCATGCCGGTTTCGGAAAAATATGAATTACAGGACAGATTCGAAGAGTATCTTTCCTGCAATCTGGGCATACCCACCGGCGAGGATTATTATCGCGGGAGTACAGACTTTTTCGGGTTCAGAGTAGAAAAAGTGGATGCAACTCCTATTTATAATCTGAGCGAAAACAGCATAACCAAAAAACAGATATTGGAGTACATGAAATACAGGGCTCCGACAGAGCTTGCAGATAACTTCATCACCAAGCTGACTGCGATGAAGGATATCGGCAAGATGTCGAATGCGTACAAGCAAAAGGTGACTATAGACAAGCTCCTCGGCAGTATGGACAAGTCACAGCAAAAATTGAAAAAGCATATCGATGGTTTAGGCGGCAGCATAGACAAATTTATCAACGGTTTCAACAGTGACAACGGCTGGCTGACGGCTTTCAATCAATTCAATTCGCTGACTGATTCACTGGCATCTATTGAAAGCAGTCTGGGATCATTGGAGACCAGTATAAAAAATATGGAGCAGGAATTGGCCAGTTCAGGCAATAACGCGGGTAATGATGGCACAAATCGATCAGACAACGGCGGGGAGAGTAACACTGGAAACTCAGGTGATGCAGATAATGATTCCGATCATACAAGCGATGACGGCAGTAGTGAAAATCATTCCAGCGAAGGGGTTTCAGGTCAGGGAAGCAATGAAAACGACGCAAAACAGCAACTGAAAAAGTTGAAAGATGAGCGAAAACAACTCAGTGCGGCAAGAACGGACACCATAAAGGAATTGAATGATTTGTGGAATAAGATAAGAGGTCCCATGACATCTGACTATATAAAGTCAAATAAAGCGGCAATGGATGAAATATCAAAAATCGTAAAGAAAGGTGAAAAAGCGCAGCTTGCAATAGAAAAGCTGGAGAAGTTCCTAGATGATAATTTTTCAGATGAGGAGGGTACATTTTCAAAGGGCTTCAGAGATCAGATAACCACAGAACTTACCGGCATAAAGGAACTTATCCTGGAGGGGCAGAAAGCCTCGATTATGCTGGAACAAATCAGCGGCAATATTTCCACGCTTGATGATATCATCAGTAAGATGGATGAAATCAAGGAAAACTGCGGAGGGGCTCTGCCAACGGATGGTCTTCCATCATGGCTGGCAGACATGGTCAGCGATTACACGAATATCGATTATGATTACTCCAGACCGGATAAGGGCGACAAGAAGGATGATCCCAGGAAGGGGAAGGCAGATGAAGTAAAGAAATTCATTTCTGAAAAACTTCTGAAAGATGTGAATTACGAAACAGCAGGTTTTGTGAAAGAAAGTCTGCCTTCATATACTAAGGTGACAACAGAAGACTTCAACGACAGGGATATGGAGTTTATCGGCTATTCGTCGGCAGAGACGGGCGTATTTGAAGGCGGATCGAAGGAGGCTGCATATAATGGTGATTTTGGCAATGTGGCCGATGATGCTGACCTTTACGACGAGGAAAGCGAGTTTCAGGAAAATGTGTTCGGCTTTATTACGGATATAGGCAATATTGCTTCTGACCAGGCTTCTGCTTTGAGAGACAGCATTTATATAAATGAGTATATTATGGGCACTTTCAAAAACTCGGTGCCGGCGCTGGTGAACGGTGTGGAGACGATCAGCGATAAAAACCTGCATGGTGATGAGAAGCAGAAGATCGAGACATTTTACGACAGCGAAGTTGAATACATACTCCACGGCCAGGCTTCGCAGAAACTGAACAACATAATGACCCGGGGAGAACTGCTGCTGGTAAGATTTGGACTGAATACACTACATGTATATACCGATCCTGCCAAGAGGTCAAAGGCGATGACAATCGCGACGGCGGTAGCCGGCTGGTGGACAGGTGGTGCCGGGATACCGGTGATATCGAATCTCGTAATGGCTGGTTGGGCTATGGGCGAGTCTCTGATAGATGTCAGTGATCTGATGGATGGCAGATCAGTACCAATTTACAAAATGAAGGGCGACTGGCGGCTGGACATAGGCATTGCATCACAGGCGGGCCCGAAAACTGACCATAGGCTGTATTTTAATTATCATGATTATCTGAGGCTTTTTCTGCTTGCAGTAAGCGAAGATACAAAGCTCAGCAGGATAGAGGACCTGATCCAGCTAAACATCTGCAAAGCCAGGGGAACCGATGATTTCAGGATGTCGGACTGTTATACATATGTTCGTATCGAGGCAGAAGTGTCCATGAAATACATGTTCATAACGCAGCCTTTCGTCCGTAAAGAACTGAAAACCGGTGATGGAAGATATATTTACAAGGTGCTTTTATATGAAGGATACTGAGTTGCATGAGCCAGTAAATGAACCGGCTGTTGAAATAACCAGGCGACCTTGGGCAGCTTAATTGAGCAGGGTCATTTTGAGGTTGCCGGATGGCGGCTGGAATATGAGTGAAGGGGTAACTCACAAATGTGTGAGAGGCTGAAACGCCGCAGGACACGTATTCCCGTATCAGCAGGGGCAGTAACTCTGGAAGCGGCCATTGTGCTGCCTGTACTGTTGTGTGCTTTTTTCTCAGTGATTTTTCTTATCAGAACGATTTATACATACTATCTCATACAGCATGCGATTTCAGAAACAGCATCGGAAATGGCATCCGCAGGCTATATATATCATATCAGCGGGATAAGGGATCTGCACGATACAGTGCGAGATGCGATAAATGACAGGTCAGACCTGCTGATGGATCAGGCAGAAAGCGTAGTTGATGCTTTTGGATATCTGAGTGGATTGGATTTGGATCAGGATATTGGCGGTGGGTATGAAGACCCTGACCTGGTCGGAGATATAGCAGAGAAGTTCAGAAAGATCATCGATTATTCCAGGGATATAGCTGCAGATCCCCTTGATGAACTCAAGACTATCGCATGCTATATTGCCGGCGGGACATTCGATGATGCCAAGACGCAATTGTTCATCCCTGCCAC
>DGEE01000123.1:993-5604 GCA_002385815.1 Hungateiclostridiaceae bacterium UBA3934 | reverse complement strand
CTTTTTGAACTGATCAAGCTTATCATTCAACTCTGTATACCTCCGAAAATCAAAAACAATAATAATTTATAATTTACCACTTGCAATTATACTACATTTCTAGTAGAATAAATATTGCCTTTTGAAATGCGGGAATGGCGGAATTGGCAGACGCGCTAGTTTCAGGTACTAGAGCTCGCAAGGGTGTGCAGGTTCAAGTCCTGTTTCCCGCACCAGTATCAAAAAGAGAGACCACGAGAAAGTGATCTCTCTTTTTTTGTTATTCTCTCTTTAGCAGTTATATGGTCGGTCCTTGAGAAAATTTCTTATTCTGATAAAATCTCCATCTTCATATACTTTCCTCGTATATGCCATAATTCTTCCCGCACCCTTTTCCTGATCTCTTATTGCTGATTTCAAAGATGATTACTTAAGCTGCAGCACCGATACCTACTTGTCTATCAGCGTTGCCCGCTTGACCACATCGCTCCCGAAGCGGGATCTTATGCTGTCTATAGTCCGTTCGAGCTTTTCCTCCTTCTTCACACTGTCGGGCAGTTCTTCGTTGATATCGAATATGGTCAGCTGCTCCGGGATTTCCTCGTCAATGTTTGATATACCTATCCCCAAAAGCCTTATGGGTCTCCTCCGGTCCCAGTGCTCACTGAGCAGCTCTGCTCCGGTCCTGTATATGTCTTTTGTAAGGAATGACGGAACTATGGTTTTCTGGCGGGTTATCGTGGTAAAATCACTGTAGCGTACCACTATATATACCGACTTTCCTCTGAAATCACTTCTCCGCGCTTCTTCACCGACTTCCTCCGCCAGACTGAGAAGTACAGTCCTTGCATCCTCCATCTCAGTAATGTTTTCAGCAAGTGTAGTTGACCTGCTTATCGACCTGGTGGCACTCTTGGGCTCCGGCTCCACAGGGGAATCGTCGATGCCATTGGCCAGTCCCTTGAGTTCATGTCCATATTTGCCGAAGTGCTCTCCCAGTAATCTGTCGTCACACTGTGCCAGATCTCCGATAGTCATGATCCCGATTCTTTTCAGCCTGCTTTCAGACTTTCTGCCTATGCCATACATCCGCCTTATCTCCAGAGGCCACAGTTTTGTCGGGATATCATCCTTCCAGAGCTCTGTGATCCCCAGCGGCTTTTTCATTTCAGAAGCCATCTTGGCCAGGAATTTGTTCTCCGAAATCCCTATCGAGCACCAAAGATCCAGTTCATCCTGTATTTCTTTCATAATGCGTTCAGCAATGATGACCGGTTCCCCAAACAGCTTCTCACAGCCGGTCAGGTCCAGCCATGCCTCATCTATACTGTTTTTCTGGATCACTGGTGTGTAGCGTGATAAAATTTCCATAAATTCGTTGGATTTTCTTTCGTATAAACCACGAGTGGGCGGCACCAGTATCAGGCCGGGACATATGGATAAAGCCTCATGTACCAGCATCGTTGTTTTTACACCATATGCCCTCGCATCGTAGTTGGCTGCCAGAATAATGCCCGATCTGCTTTTGGGATCGCCTGCCACAGCAGCCGGACGCCCTTTCAGTTCAGGGTTTACTGACATTTCGCATGTTATGAAAAATGCGTTCATATCCACGAGAAATATGACCTTTTTCACAGACCTGCCCACGTCATATATCGCCGTCCTTGACATAGAAAAAAGTCTTTATGGGAGTCAGCTTATAGCGTGTTGACATGATTATCTGCTCTGTGCTGCCGATGAACAGTACTCCCTGATCCTTGAGTGCTCTGTTGAATTTCACATACATCTGAGACTTTGCCTCTTCAGTAAAGTATATCAGCACATTCCTGCATACGATCAGATCACAGCCGCCGGGATACGGATCTTTGAGGAGATTGTGGCGTTTGAATTCCACACATTGCTTGAGTTCGTCTTTTACGCGATACAGACTGCCATCCTTTGTGAAAAAATCCCTGACATAATGTTCAGGAAGCTTCTCCAGGCTTTTCTCTGTATACACGCCGGCTTTTGCCTTCTTCAGTGCCTCTGCATCGATATCGGAAGCAATGATTTTTATCCTGCTCAGCGGCATATGCTCACTCAGTACCATCGCAAGAGTATATGGCTCGTCACCGGTGGAGCATGCCGAACTCCATACTTTCAATATCGGCGATCTCTTCAGGAGCATCGGGATTATCTGATCTTTAAGCACTTCCCATTGTTCCGGATTCCGGTAGAACTCGGATACATTGATGGTCAGATAATTTATGAATTCATTGTACATATCCCTGTCGATTTTCAATGCCTGTACATACTCATCATATCTGACATAGCCATTTTTTCTGATGAGTGAATCTATCCTGCGCTTCATTTGTTTCTCTTTGTACAGGCTGAGATCGATGTCCGACATTTTAAGTATCTCTCTTTTAAAGCCTTCGTAATCCATATGACCGACCCTCCAAATCAAATGATATGAAATAATATAAAAGAGAAAATGCAAGACATAAGCCCTGCATTTTCTGATAGCCAAATCATCGGTACATTTATTCGATATCACCAAGCGATCCTATCACATCACCGATCGTGTTGTTGAGTTCTTCCCTGTGTTCGCTGGGAATATCATCTGCGGCCGCTGCCTTTGGTTCTTCCTTCTTTACCTCATCCGACGCATTTTCCACAGATTTCTCTTCCTCTTCGGCGGGCTCCGGATCTATGGGATTGACTTCCTTTATGGAGAGGCTTATCTTCTTTGTTTCTTCATTGACCTCTATAATTTTTGCCTCCACTTCCTGTCCGGTACTCAAAACATCCCCCGGCTTTCCGATCCTCACATTTGATATCTGTGAAATGTGTACAAGACCATCCAGACCTTTTTCAAGCTCTACGAACGCGCCAAACGGCACAAGCCTGACCACAGTCCCTTTGACGATATCTCCCTCCTTGTATCTCTCTGATACACGGAACCACGGATTGTCCTCTTCCTTCTTCATGCTGAGGGATATCCTCTTTTTCTCTGTGTCAAAATCCAGTACAGTCACCTCGACCTTGTCACCCACCTTCAGAATATCCGAAGGATGCTTTACTTTCGTCCAGGCCATTTCTGAAACATGTACAAGACCATCGACTCCGCCTATATCGACGAAGGCACCGAAGTCCATCAGGCTTTTGACCGTTCCTTCATATTTTTTACCCACTTCTATACCAGTCCAAACTTCCTGCTCCATCTGTTCTCTGGTCTCAGCCAGTACCACTCTCCGTGAACCGACAACCTTTCTTCTCTGTCTGTTCATTTCAATTATTTTGATTTCAATGGTCTGTTTCATAAACTCATTGAGATCCTTCACATATCTTTCTGATAACTGGGAGGCCGGCACGAACACTCTTACGCCGTCGACACTGACTATGACGCCTCCTTTGGTAACTTCAACGACTTTCCCTGCCACAGGAGTCTTATTTTTATATGCCTCTTCGATCTTCTCGATGCTGCGCATTGAGTCCACTTTTTTCTTGGAAAGCAGTACATTGCCTTCTCCGTCATTTACCCTGACGATGAACACTTCGATCTCATCGCCCACATTCACACCGGTCTCAGGCTTGAAATCGGGATCGTCAGAGTATTCATCGACAGGGATTATCCCGTCAGATTTGTATCCCAGATCGACAAAAATCTCAGCGTTGTTGAAGCCTATTATCTTACCTTTGACGATTTCGCCGCTTCTCAGCGTCACCATCGAGTTTTCGAATGCTTCTTCAAAACTCATTTCCTTCTCCTGTTTATTTAATTCATCCATTTTCTCAATAACCTCCTTGATTGTCCGTTCCGGTGTAGATGCTCCGGCTGTTATTCCCAGCGTTTGTACTTCTTTTACATTTATCGGCGGCAAATCACCGTACGTTTCTATTAAATATGTTTTTTTGCAGTATTTACTGCTTATTTCATACAGTTTTTGGGTGTTGGAGCTTTTCCTGCTCCCTATCACCAGCATAACATCGGAAATGCGGGCTATTTTTTCAGCCTCTTCCTGACGGCTGCTGGTGGCACTACATATTGTATCAAATTTAACGACACTTTTGCATTTTTCCTTTAATTTATCATAAATACCGTCGAATTTTTCCCGAGTCAGAGTAGTCTGCGCCACAAGACAGCATTTTCCTTCAACAGGCGGGATCGTGTCCGCCTCCTCCGGTGTGTTTGCTATATATGCTGAATCAGCGCACCATCCGTTGATACCCCTGACCTCGGGGTGGTCCCTGTCACCAGCTATTACTATGGTATATCCGTCCTTATGCATTTGCCTGACCAGCTTGTGTATTTTTTTGACATAAGGACAGGTCGCATCTACGATTACCACATTTCTCTTTTCTGCTTCCTCATATACCTCCGGTGTGACTCCATGTGCCCTTATTATTACCCTCGAACCTTCAGGGGCCTCGCTTATGTCGGATATGACCCTGATCCCCTTTTCTTTCAGGCTGTTGACGACCTGTTCATTGTGGATCAAAAGTCCGAGGGTGCAGATCACTATTTCATCATCCTGCATATCCTCTGCTATCTTTATTGCATTGTTTACACCAAAGCAGAATCCTGCGGTGTTGGCCAGGATGATATCCATTTACCTGCCCTCCGCAAGAGCGTATACTCTTCTCATCATA
>DGEE01000123.1:0-778 GCA_002385815.1 Hungateiclostridiaceae bacterium UBA3934 | reverse complement strand
AAGTCATCCTTCGACAGTTTGTCACCTTTTTTCTCTATGTAGTAAGGATCACCATATATGACCCTCATTTTGCTGAAAGGCTTGTACGTACCGCACACCACAGCAGGAACTATCGGTACGCCTGCATTTACAGCTATCAGAACCGCCCCGGACTTTACCGGCCTGTTCCTTTTCGCAGGCTTGATCCTTGTCCCATGGGGGAAAATCCCGACTATCTTGTTTTCCTCAAGCAGCTTGTAGGCGTTCCTGATGGAACTTATATCGGCTGTTCCCCTTCTGACAGGGAAAGCTCCCAATTTTCTCAGAACATACGCCAGCAAAGGATTCCTGAATAATTCTTCCTTTGCCATCCAGTGTATCCATCTTTTCAGTCTGAAACCAAGAAAAAACATGTCGAGCATCGTGTTATGACTGGCGCAAAGCAATGCCGGGCCATCCTGTGGAATCTTGTGCTGGTCAATGACTTCAACTCTGTATATAATACTGAATACGATTTTTGTTAATGCCAGAAAAAACTTTCTCATTTAGCTGCACCAACTGTTTTTTTGTTCTTAATACTGTCCATTATGATCCTCACCACTTCTTCAGGATCGATCCCGGTGGTATCTATCTCCAGCGCATCCGGCGCTTTTGACAGCGGGGCGAAGGATCGTGAGCTGTCATTTTTGTCCCTGTATGCGATATCCCTTTTTACATCCTCCAGACTAACACCGGTCATGCCATTTGCTGTCATCTCGTTGAATCTTCTTTTGGCTCTTTCATCAAGTGATGCAGTGAG
>DGEE01000081.1:23238-24383 GCA_002385815.1 Hungateiclostridiaceae bacterium UBA3934 | reverse complement strand
AAGGGCAAAGGGCAGGAGACGATAGATAAGCTTGAAAAACAGCTTGCGGAAGTAACTGAAAAAATAGCCGAAAGTCTGAAGAGGCAGGAGGAATTGTCTGACTCCATAAAACTGCACGAATCCAAAAAAGCAGGCGACAGGGATTCAGTTATGAGATCACTGGAGCAGGTACACAAAGCCCGGGGCATATACCAGGTACTGAAGCTGAGGGAGAACGAAGCAGAGCTTGCCAGGGTCAGGGTGGAAAAGCTGAGGGCTGCCTTCGGCGAACACAAAATGAAAACTGCTGAACTGGAAAAGGCGAGAAATGATGCTGAGAGGCTATATGACAAGTGCCGCAGGTACCTGGAGGAGTGCCGGCTTGAGCTTGACAAAAATACCGCCCGACTTCTGGCGAAAGAGCTGAAGGAGGGACAGCCGTGCCCTGTCTGCGGTTCCCTGGATCACCCCTCGCCTGCAGCACATAGCGGGTCCGACGACGGTACTGCGCCTGAACAAAAGGTCGAAGCGGCACAGCGCGGACTCGATGAAGCAGAGGCAGCCCTGAGAGAAGCAGAAAGAAAAGCACTGATTTCCGCTGAGAGCCTGAAGACGATTTCAGACCAGCTGGATCAGGCGGTCATGGAGCACGAGAGGAAGAACAGGGATCTGGAGGATGAAAGGCAGAAATTGCCTGATGAGTGGAAAACCCTGGATTTGGAACAGATCCGCAGCGAGATCGAAAAGACTGACTCAGATCTGAGAAGAGGGCAGAAGGAAATAGAAGAATGGGAAACGAAAGCTGGTGAACTCAGAGAAAATGCGGAAAAGCTGAGTGATGAACTGGCAAAGCTGAGGATGGACGAAAACAAGATCAGGACTGAACTAAGAGTGAACAGGGAAGCCCTTGCGCAGCTTGAATCAGAACTGAAGCAGGCATCGGAAAACCTCACACATGTACGGCGGCAATTGACAGAGCAACTCAAGGGGTATACGGTCACGAGTGCTGCAGCAGAGCTTGCCAGACTATCTGAAAATGACCGGAAGCTTAAACAGATAGAGGACGAGATCAGGAAAATCAGGGAAGAGGCGGAGAAAACGAAAGCCCGTATCAGTGTGCTGAACGATGAGCGCAGCAGGCTCGATGCAGACAGGATAAGACTGGA
>DGEE01000081.1:9329-23005 GCA_002385815.1 Hungateiclostridiaceae bacterium UBA3934 | reverse complement strand
ATAAGCTGGTGCAGGCTGACAAGCGCTATTCGACGCAAATAGAGCAGCTTGAAAAGGAGTACAATGAGCTCAATGTGAACAGGTCCAAACTCGACAGCAGTGTGAGTCTGTATTCAGAAGGTCTGGCGGCTGACAGTGAAAAACTGCAAAGAGCGCTGGCGGAAAGCGGCTTCAGCAGCCCTGAAGAAGCAGAAAGCTATATGATACCCGGCGAACAGCAAAAGGAAATCAAAGCTGAGATAGAAGCATATGATCAGGAAGCTGTCAATATAAAAGCTCACAGGAGGCTGCTGGAGACGAAGCTGGGATCCCGCAGCATCACAGAAGAGGAGTGGAACCGTATCGAACAGTCATACAGGGAGCTTGTGGAGCGGTCAAACAAGAGCATATCCGACTGTGAGGTAGCAAAGAATAACTATGAGAGCATTACCAAAAAGCATGCCAGATGGAAAGAAATCCAACAGGTCCTGGCTGATGTTTCTCACAAATACGGACTTTACAATCAGATATCCAGACTGCTGAATGCAGCCCGCGGGAAGGACAACAGCTTCATTGACTATATAGCAGAGGAAAGGCTCCGATATATAGCAGCAAAGGCTTCGACTCTGCTTGAAGTGATGACCAGACAGAGATACTCCCTCGAAGTGGATGCCGAATCAGGCTTCATCATAAGAGACGGCGCGAACGGAGGGATCCACAGAAATGTCACGACACTTTCAGGAGGCGAGACATTCCTGACATCACTGTCGCTTGCTCTGGCACTGTCAGAGCAAATACATCTCAAGGGGCATAGTCCGCTGGAATTTTTCTTCCTGGACGAAGGCTTCGGCACTCTTGACCGGAAGCTTCTCGACCTGGTGATGGATTCTCTTGAGAGACTGTGCTCCGATGACCGGGTGATCGGGATCATAAGTCATGTGCCTGAACTGAGGCAGAGGATCGGACGCTGTCTGATCGTAACGCCTCCAACATTCGAGGGTGAGGGCAGCAGGGTCAGGATCGAAAAATCATGACATTGGCACGCTGAAACATCGGACCTCTGTCAGTTGAAGATCAGGTGCCTCTGGCAGGGGCATATCCTGCAATGGCCCATATAATGCCGATGGCGGCTGGTGACTGCAGGTATAAAGTTTGCAATTATAACCATATTATTATATAATTGTTAGTGTCAGCTTTGCTTATCGTCATTGTTTCAGGGTCACTGCAGGGTTTGGTTCAATTACGTAGTAGGGGAGTGATAAGATGGCATTACAGAAAGAAGAAAAAGCTAAGAAGCAGTCAGGTGTCAAAGAAAAGAAAAAAGAAAAAAAAGTTCAGACAGATAATGATGTGAAGCGCAAAGCAGTAAAGCTGGTCATAGCACACCTGAAAAGGAAACTGCCGGAGAACGATTTTTCCGGTAAAGAACAGCTCCTGGATTGGATAAGCGACATGGAAGAATTGCTTGCAAAGGAAGAATTCGTCTTGCTCGACTACATCGAAATGAGACGAAATCTCAATGATATCATTGAACGCACATTTGATGAAGAACTGAGATTCAAGCTGCGGGACTCGTGGTACAGTATGGGCAGAGCTCTTGACAAGAAAGTCAGGCAAAGATGAGCCACATGCACGAGCCCGGTGAAACCGGGTTTTTTTATTGTATGGAAAGCGATACGGTGACACTCCTCTCCAGGGGGTATTCCTTTTGATTGAGGAGTGTCAGGCATTGCATAGAAGCTTTACCGTATCGCTTTCAAAAATTTCCGGCCGTTTTCCATGGCTGCCCTTACGCTATCCGGCGCAGGGCCTCCGGGCAGCTTGCGGTCGGAAACACACTTCTCGAGACTGATGGCCTCGTAAACATCTTCTTCTATTTTCGGGGAAAATCCCTTGAACTCATCTATGGTCAGTTCATCCAGTGCTTTATCATTATCAATGCAGTACAGCACCATCCTGCCGACGATCTCGTGAGCGCTGCGGAACGGGATGCCCTTTTTCACAAGATAGTCCGCCACATCAGTAGCATTGGTGAAGCCGCCGCAGGCTGCTCTGTACATGTTTTCCCTTTTGATTTTCATAGTTGAGAGCATTTTCGTAAAAACAGGCAGACACGCTTTCACTGTGTCCACTGCATCGAATATGGCCTCCTTATCCTCCTGCATGTCCTTGTTGTAGGCAAGGGGCAGTGATTTCATCATCGTCAGCAGGGAAATGAGAGAACCATAGACACGCCCTGTCTTGCCCCTGATCAGCTCCGCCACGTCAGGGTTTTTCTTCTGGGGCATGATGCTGCTTCCTGTGCTGTAGGCATCATCCATCTCGATGAATGAAAACTCAGCGGAGGACCACAATATCAATTCCTCGCAATAGCGGCTCAGATGCATCATGATGACAGACAGGCATGAAGCCAGTTCAATGACGAAATCCCTGTCGCTGACACCGTCAAGGCTGTTTTGGGTGATGTCTGAAAAACCCAGCTTCTCAGCCACGAAGTTTCTGTCCAGAGGATAAGTGGTTCCTGCAAGAGCACCCGATCCGAGAGGCATGACATCCATTCGGGCATAGCAGTCATCCAGCCTTCCCACATCGCGCCTGAACATCTGGAAATATGCCATGGTGTGGTGAGCCAGTGTCACAGGTTGGGCTCTCTGGAGATGCGTATATCCCGGCATGATCGTATCCATATTCTTTTCACTGATCTCCAGCAGTACAGCCAGTAGTTCCAGCAGCATACCTTTGATTTCCCGAATCTCGTCCCTGAGGTACATGCGCAGATCAAGTGCCACCTGATCATTGCGGCTCCTCCCGGTGTGCAGCTTTTTGCCCACATCGCCTATCCGATCGATCAGTATTTTTTCTACGTTCATATGGATATCTTCGGCCTCTACCTCAAAGTGCACCTTGCCACTTTCGATGTCGCTGAGTATTTCTCTGAGTGTTGAGCAGATCAGCTCTGCCTCTGAGACGGGGATCACTCCGCACCTGCCCAGCATTTCAGCATGGGCGATGCTGCCTGCGATGTCCTGCCTGTACATCCTCGAATCGAAATGTATTGATGAATGAAAATCGTCCACAGCCTTATCAGTGCTGACAGTAAACCTGCCTCCCCAAAGTTTCATCGTATCATTCTCCTTAAATAAAGTGCGGTGACACTTCTCTGCAGGGAATATTCCTCTGTGGCTGAGAAGTGTCACACGTTGTAAGTTCTGTTGTTATTTTTTATTCCTCATTTTTGTTATCCATTACAAGTGCCCTGACCGTGATCGGCAGACCAAACAGGTTTATGAAGCCCTCCGCGTCCTTCTGATTGTATACTTCATCCCTGCCGAAGGTGGACAGCTCTTCACTGTACAGTGAGTAAGGCGACTGAACGCCCGCAGGCATGCAATTGCCCTTATAGAGCTTCAGGCGCACTGTCCCGGTGACAGTCTTCTGAGTGCTGTCCACGAAAGCCGACAGCGCCTCTCTCAACGGAGTGTACCACTGGCCATAGTATACAAGCTCAGCGAACCTCTGTGCCACGATATCCTTGTAGTGCAGCGTGTCTCTGTCCAGACAGAGCAGTTCCAGTTCTCTGTGAGCGGCATAGAGTATGGTTCCGCCGGGTGTTTCATATACGCCCCTGGATTTCATGCCCACAAGGCGGTTTTCGACTATATCCACGATACCCACGCCGTTTGCTCCTCCGATCCTGTTGAGGGTCTCCAGCAGTTCTATCGGGGAGTACTCCTTACCGTTGACTTTTTTCGGGATGCCTTCTTCAAAATATATCTCAACATAAGTCGGTTCATCCGGTGCTTGTTCCGGTGTCACCATGAGCTTGAGCAGCTTTTCATATTGCGGCTCGTTCCAGGGATCCTCCAGATCGGAGCCCTCATGGCTCAGATGCCACAAATTCCTGTCCCTGCTGTAGTTGTCCTTTTTGGTGACAGGGATCGGTATATTCCTTGCCGCTGCATAATCGATGGCATCCTCCCTGGATTTGATATCCCAGATCCTCCAGGGAGCTATTATTTTCAAGTGCGGAGCCAGGGCTTTCACAGTCAGCTCGAACCTGACCTGGTCGTTGCCTTTGCCGGTGGCACCGTGACATATGGCAACGGCTCCCTCCTTCTCAGCTATCTCCACCATTCTCTTTGCTATGACGGGTCTTGCGAAGGATGTGCCCAGCAGGTATTTGCCCTCATAAACAGCATGTGCCTTGAGGGTGGGGTAAATGAAGTCAGTTATGAATTCCTCCCTCAGATCCTCTATATATATTTTGCTGGCGCCGGTTTTTATGGCTTTTTCCTTCAACGGCTCCAGTTCTTCGCCCTGACCCACATCAGCCGCCATAGCGATCACTTCGTAATCATAGTTTTCCTTAAGCCAGGGTATGATGATGGATGTGTCCAATCCTCCTGAATACGCCAGTACCACTTTTTCCTTCTGACTCATACCAATTCCTCCATATCTGTGCTAGAATATTAGATGTGTGTTGTATGCAATGATCGGCATATCCAAAGCATGGCCGGTTTTGCATATGTTATAGTAATATTTTAATCATCCTGCAAAGATTATACAATACAATGCATAATTATGCAATAGCAATAATAAATATTCATATCCAATACATCGGATATCAGAAGGCGGTCTTATGATAATAATGGGCATAGATCCCGGATTTGCAATCACGGGGTATGGTGTTGTAAAATACGAGGGGAACAAATTTTCGCCTGTCAAATATGGAACAGTCACGACAAAAGCTGAAGTACCCTTTGCGCAAAGACTTATGCAGCTTAACAGGGAGATCTGCGCATTGATAGAAATGTACAAACCGGATGCAGTGGCCGTGGAGGAGCTGTTTTTCAATAAGAACATAAAAACTGCTATCACTGCAGCTCACGGAAGAGGCATATCCCTTGCAGCCGCTGCCGGATGCGGTGTCGAAGTATTCGAATATACGCCGCTTCAGGTAAAACAGGCGGTGGTGGGCTACGGCAGGGCAGACAAGGTACAGGTCCAGCAGATGGTCAAAGCGATACTCAATCTTGACGAAATCCCAAGACCTGATGATGCGGCAGATGCTCTTGCCATAGCCATATGCCATGCCCACTCACACAGGCTGTCGCAGATGGATTACCGATAATGCCTTTTTTGCAGGCAGAATCTGATCCCGATTACAGGAGGTCATATGTACGCATACATAAAAGGTAAACTTGAAGCAAGAGGAAGCGATCACATAATCATAGAAGCAGGCGGAGTGGGATACAGGATATATACGACCCAGTCCACGCTTGACGAAGCAGGTCGCATTGAGCTGGGGCAGGAATTCAGGGCGTATACGCATCTGCATGTCAGAGAGGATGTGATGAACCTCTTTGGATTCGCCACCCATGAGGAACTGTCGGTATTCAAGCTGTTGCTCACTGTTACCGGGGTCGGACCAAAGGTCGCCCTGTCACTGCTGTCTGCCGTATCCCCTTCGAAATTCAGCCTTGCTGTTATCACCGATGATATAAAGACCCTTACCAAAGCCCAGGGCATAGGCAAAAAGATGGCTCAGAGGATTATCCTGGAGCTCAGGGACAAGATCAGGAAGGAGCAGTTTGCTGTCAGGGCGGATGAAGGATCGGCTCTGCCGGAGGAGCCTCAGTCGGGATCAAGGCTGTCTGAAGCAGTCAGTGCTCTGATGGTGCTGGGTTATACACAAGCGGAGGCAAACAGGGCGGTGGCTTCTGTTTACTCAGATGAGGCGGAGCTTGAGGAGATCATCAGGAATGCACTTAAGGGGCTTATCAGATAATCACCGGCTGTATAGGACAGGAAACTGTATTTGCGGAGGAAAACGATGGAAGAAGAAAGACTGATCGAGACAAAAATTGTGAGTGAAGATACAGATGAAACCAGTCTGAGACCCAGAAGGCTTGATGAATATATTGGTCAGAAAAAGGTCAAGGAAAACATGACAGTGTTCATAGAAGCAGCCAGAAGGCGCAAGGAGCCGCTGGATCATGTGCTGCTCTACGGACCACCCGGCCTGGGTAAGACCACGCTGGCCAACATCATAGCTTCAGAGCTCGGGGTCAATATCCGCGTGACATCGGGACCTGCCATAGAAAGGCCCGGTGATCTGGCTGCCATCCTGACCAACCTGAGCAACTTCGATGTACTGTTCATCGATGAGATACACCGTCTCAACAGAACAGTGGAAGAGATACTCTATCCCGCGATGGAGGATTTCGCACTGGACATCATCATCGGCAAAGGACCCAGTGCCCGTTCCATCAGGCTGGATCTGCCCAAATTCACACTGGTGGGTGCCACCACAAGGGCAGGGCTGCTGACATCGCCTTTGAGGGACAGGTTTGGCGTCATAAACCGCCTGGAAATGTACGATAATGACGAACTCACCCTCATCGTCAAGCGTTCTGCAGCTATATTGGGCATAGAGATCGATGACAGGGGAGCTGAGGAGATAGCAAAAAGATCGAGGGGGACGCCCAGGATAGCCAACAGGCTTCTCAAGAGGGTCCGTGACTTTGCGCAGGTCAAGGGTGACGGCATCATAGATGCCGGGACTGCTGCAATGGCACTCAATGCCCTCGAGGTAGATTCCATTGGTCTGGACAGTACTGACAGGAACATGCTCACAAGCATCATCGAGAAGTTCGGCGGAGGTCCGGTGGGTCTGGAAACGCTTGCAGCCTGTATAGGCGAGGAACCGGATACCATTGAGGATGTATATGAACCATATCTGCTGCAGCTCGGATTCATCAAAAAGACACCCAGGGGCAGGATGACTACAAAGCTTGCCTATGACCATCTCGGCATCAGGATGCAGGGTGGCTCCTGCGAACAGCAGGAGATGGATCTCGGCTGAAAGCGGCAATATTACAACTGTATTAAATTATGATTATAAATATGACCAAAATGAAAACCTTGCTGAATTTTGTGCTACCCTGAATATACAGTCAAATCCTTGTGGATAGCTATCTGCAGGTCACAAAAGAAAATTCGGCGAGGGGTCATCATGAAACGAATCATTTCTGTTTTTCTTATCATTTTTTTAGTAACAATGGCAGGAGTGTCTGCAGTATATGCGGAAAATGATGCCGTGAATACTTCGGCAGAAGGTAGAGGCCGGCTGGAGGCAATCACTTATTCAGCGGAGGATATCTATGAAGTGGTGAACATTTCGGCACCGAAGTTCGCCGACTATCATATAACGGAGTTGTCCGACCCGCTGAGGATCGTGATCGACATCATCGAACTGACTGTTCCGGAAAAACAGGGAATTATCCCGACCGACGGCAGTTTGGTGAACAGGATCAGGTATTCCCAGTTCACGGAGAGAATCACAAGAGTGGTCCTTGATGTCAATGAAGGCTATGACTATTCGATAGTGAGGACCGAAGCAGGGCTGACAGCATATGTATATGGAAGCGTGACATCTGATGAGCTCAGTGAAAGCAATGAGATACCACTGGGGCCGGAGTACCGGATAAGTGCGTCGGGAAGCGGGGCGGAAGAGACAGTCTCCATAGAGCTTGGAGGCTATGATGATTACAGCATAGCCAGGCTGACTGATCCTGAAAGACTCGTGGTCACCATACCGGAGGCATATGTTACTTCCAGCGAAAAAAGGTTCGACTATGAAGGAGAGCGGGTCAGTTCAGTGGAATATGCTGCGGCAGGAAGATCGGGGGCTGTTATTACCATCGGTCTGACGGCACAATTCCAGTACAGCGCAGAGATAGCGGATGGAAAGCTCGATATATCGTTTGATTTGCCTGCATATAAGAATATTACATACAGCAACAGCGGGGACAGGGTGTACTTCCTGATAAAAAAGGCGACCCTGACAAACGGTACCAAACACCTGAAGCCCCTTTATACGGATTCGTTTGATGAGTCCGGCAGAGTCTGCACTGTTACATTCCCGACCCAAAATGCGGACATAAACGAAGGTGTCCTGGACATAAACGATGAGTATCTGAAATCATTTGAAGTCAAAAGGAATGACGACGGTACCACATCCCTGATATTCACCGGCCGGTTGAAGAATTCATACCTGGTCTACACCAGAGATTCCGGTGATACGGCGATAACTGTCATCAGACCCGCCACCGGAAGGCAAAGGCCGGTGGTGATCGACCCGGGACATGGAGGTACAGCTCCGGGAGCCGTTTACGGCGATCTGTATGAGAAGGATCTGAACCTTGATATTGCAAGGCGTCTGGAGGCGCTTCTTAAAGAAAAAGGCATAAAGACATATATGATAAGAACGGATGATAGCAATGTGGACAACTATGAGCGGGCATATATAGCCAACATGCTCGGAGCTGAGCTGTATCTCAGCATACACAATAATGCGACTAATTCAAAGAGTGTGAAGGGCACCATGACTCTTTGCTATCCTTCGACCAAAAGTGGATTCACCGGCAGGGACTTTGCCCGGATAATCCAGAAAGAACTGGTTTCAACACTGAAGACGGTGGACTTGAATGTGCGATTAAGGTCAGACCTTATAGTGCTGAGGGAAACCACCATGCCTGCAGCCCTGGCTGAAATTGCATTTATGACCAATAAGTCGGACCGGGAGAATCTGCTCAGGGAAACATTCAGGCAATCGGCTGCCCAGGCTTTGTGTAATTCTGTCATAGAAGCACTGGATGTGATGAAGTGAAGCAGGAAGGGCATCTGTCATCGATGAAGCAGCCATGATGTTGCTGGCAACAGCCTCCCATTGTTGATTATGATTAAAAAAATCAGTAGAATTTATGGATTCTACTGATTTTTTTTGCATTCGCCGTGTGGTAACATTATCTATGATTTGCTGAGAAGCAGCTGGTATTTGACAACCACATAAAGGGCAATCATGTCCGGGAAATATTAGGAACACGGTTAGTTGTCCATAATCTCCATATAACCTATTTATGTGGAGGGACGCTATGAGAAGGTTTTTAATATTTTTCCTTGCTCTGCAGATAACAGTATTGATGTTGGCCGGATGCTCCATACCGTTTTTTGGCAAATCACCGGAGGCATCGGATAAAACCGGCGACATGGATCTGATCGGGCTGGATGGCGGACCTGAGGATCATGGAAACATGATACCGGATCCCGGGACATCGGACCCGGATGGGCAAAAGCCTGATACGGGCAGCCTATACTATGCAGAGGATGATATTTATGATGCAGATGCTGTCGGAAACAAATACGGTCCAGGCGGGACCCTGTCAGAGGATGATACTGGTGGTGTTGCCGATTCTGTTTTTACAGCGGCACCTGATGGTTACGGCAATGGTTATCCCGATGATGGATATTACAGCGGGGCGCCTGGTGAGACCGAAAGCCGGAGTACAGACTCTTATGACAATGAGGATCATGATACGGGCCCGTATGGTACCGGAGTTCTCTCGGCTCAGAAGACTTCGGGAGTAACCCGGTCAGAGCCCAGGAGACCTGTGACGGTATATTATCAGGATGCTGACGGCTGTATCATACCCATGACCAGATGGATCCAGTCACAACCGGGGATAGCCAGGGCTGCTGTAAGCCTTGCCATCGACAGTCCTTTGACACGGGAGGAGACGGCATATTACGGTGTATACCCTGTAATACCGGAGAACACAGAGATACTGGGCATCGATATCAGGAACGGGACAGCTGTTATCGACTTCAGCAGACATCTGCTCAATTATGGCACTGCCTGGTCCGAAAGGAACATCATAGCTGCCATAGTTTATACACTCACTGAATTTGAGACGGTTGATGATGTGAGGATACTGATAAACGGCTATTCGCCTGGTGTGCTCAAATATGGCACGGATTTGTCCGATGTGGTCGGAAGAGAAGACCTGATGATAAATGCAGGACCGTCGTTGTCAGCGTCGGGTAATGAAAAACTCGATGTGTATTTTATGAAGCAGGCCAATGAGCGCTTCTCTTATGCGGTGCCGGTCTCGCTTGCTGTTGACGGCGAAGCGGATATGATGCCGGACACATTTGTGAGGCTGCTGTTCGGGACAAAACCCGGAGGCGGCATATATACTGAAATACCCGACGGTGCAGATCTGAAGAGCAGCTATGTACACAACGGCACCGTTTATCTTGATTTCAGCAAAGAGTTTCTGGATTACGGCGGAGCATTGAGAGAAGAAGCTATTTTGAAGCAGATCACGTACACTTTGCGGCAGTGTGACGGAATCAGGAAAATAAACATCACAGTGGAAGGCCGCAGTACCGATCTGCCGGAGGGCACATATATTTCAGCGGGACTGGTGATCCCGGCGACTATAAATGATGTAATGGACAGGGGTTAAGGTATATGGGAGATAAAAGGCAGGTTCCGGCGAAGAGTAAAATCATAGCAGCAACCAGGAACAGGGGAAAGCTGGAGGAAATTGCACAGTTGCTTGCCGGGCTTCCCTATGAGGTCATTTCAATGACAGAAGCCGGCGTGACCGGCGATATAGCGGAAAATGGCGACACATTCGAAGAAAATGCACTGATCAAGGCAAGAGAGGTGCGGAGGATGACAGGCGAGGCTGTGATGGCAGACGATTCGGGTCTCGAGGTAGATCATCTTGGTGGGGCGCCGGGTATCCACTCTGCAAGATATGCCGGTGAAGAAGCCACAGATGAGGACAGGATCCGGAAATTGCTGACAGAACTCTCAGGTGTCCCTGCAGACAGGAGAACTGCCAGATTCATATGCGCTATAGCTCTTATCCTGCCTGACGGAAGGGAAATAGTGGTCAAAGGGACATGTGAAGGTTTCATCACAACCGAGCCGGCCGGAAAAGGCGGATTCGGCTATGATCCTGTCTTCTATGTACCCGAATTCGGAATGACATTTGCGCAGATGGATGAGGAACTGAAAAACAGTATAAGCCATCGGGGCAATGCACTGAGAAAGATATTGGACATACTGTCGGAAGAGGCGGAAAAACATTGACAGATACTTATGCCGGAAACATCAAAAGGCATCATCTTATGACACAGCAAGGCAGGCGGGGGTTTAATATAATGAAGATATTGGTAGTTAGTGATACGCACGGGGATACGAAGAAAGCGGAAGAGGTGATCAGGAAAAACAGGGGAGCAGCTATGGTGATCCATCTGGGAGACTATTTCAGAGATGCGGAAAAGCTGTCCGGCATGTTTCCTGAAGTTTCTTTTGAATATATAAGCGGCAACAGTGATTTTATGATGAATGGTGTGCCCGCGGAAAAACTGATCGAGGTCGGCGGAAAAAGGATTTTTATAACCCACGGGCACAGGTATTCCGTCAAGTGGGGCTATGAAAGGCTGTTCAGAAAGGTGGAAGAGCAGCAGGCCGACATTCTGCTCTTCGGCCATACACATATCCCCGAAATAATCGAAGAAAATGGATATATCATCCTGAATCCGGGAAGCACAAGCGAACCAAGGGGTGATTCCAACGAATCTTATGGTGTCATAGAGATTTCAGAGAGCAAAATCTCGGCGAGGATCTGCCGCATCTGAGACCTGTTAATGACAGCACATGCCGCCGCACTTGTGGAAGTTCGGGCATTCAGCGCCAGCCGGTTCCTTCGACTGTATGATATTGACATTCGTAAAGACTGCCTCAAGCTCATTACTGCCGCATTTTGGGCATTTGATGCGCTTATTCTCCCTGTCGCTCATGGATGCCATTATATTGAAAACTTCGCCGCAACTGCACTTCAAATCATAAAACGGCAAGATATCCACCTCCACTTCAAAAGTATTGCCATTCAACAGTTTACCATATTGCAGTGGTCGTGATAAGTATGTTTTTTCGGTGCCGGGAATAAATTATTGAATAAATCATCACCGGATTTATTCAAGCTGCGAAAGAAATGAACAGGATCCACAGTTTTGTGGAGTTTTTATCAAATCTCACAAAAGGCAAACATGATAGCAGCAATGAGGTTCTGATATTGTATTGAGAAAACATAAAATATGTGTTATGATTTTTTCGAGAATCCCTCTTGCAAGTATATTGTGCAATTATTTCCGGGGGATGTCCCTGGTCATGTAAGGGCATCCACAGCATAAGAACAGGGGAAAATCATGTTCAGAAAATTTCTGATATTCATTATTTGCATAGCTGTATTCACATGCCTGACAGGCTGTGGTACAGTTGGTTCACTTTTCGGCAGGAAGGATACTGTCAACAAGAACGGCGAAGTCAACAATACCGGTGATATGGCGGATATCATGGTTTCTGAGGATGACCCCGGAAATGACACAGGTCTGGTGATTCCTGAAAGTGAATATCCTCTGCTCCTGATGAGGATCCATGCTAATACAGGTATGGATGAAAGCTATGATGTGCTGGAGCTCACAGAGAATATGATAACTTACAGCTATTATGACTTCAGCGATCCTGAAAATCCAGTGCTGAAGCAAAAAACAGTTCCTTTTGAGGAGATGCTCGAACAGCAAAACGGCATAGATAAATATTATATCACCTTGTATTTGTACGATGGGACCAATGAGTATGAACTGGAATTGACTGCAGATCTTGAGGAAAAGATCAGGAAATATCCGGAATTCCGCGAGACTCTCGGGTCAGTGCTTGGCAAGCCTTTTAACAGCGCCCCGAGAGGCTTTGTCATATCCACTGAAGATATCAATGTCACTGCGCAGAGGAACACCGGCACTGCCCAAAAGGAAGAAGACAGCGATGAAGCCGCTGATGAAGGCGATGAAGAGAAGATCCGGCTGTCGGAACTTGACAACGGATATGAAATATCCGCTGTGTTCCATAATGGAACCGAGGGGCTGATAAAATACAGCATAGAATATCCGCAGATATCCGGATTGGATGATGAAGCCATCCAGAACAGGATCAACGATACCATAAGGGATGAGGTGCTGAAGGTACTCGCATATTGTGAAGCATCTCCATTGCCGGCGGATGGATCACAGCTCCCTGTCGGAGGATCAGATGCGCAGGCAGATGGGTCCCTGTCACCTGAAGAAGAGTCTGCCCCGGTGGAGGAAGGATCAGATCCGCTGAGAGAGGTACGCATAAACTACAAGATAGCCAGGAGAACCCCTGTCCTGTTGAGCATTCAATACTACGGGTCAAGCAGGACCGCTGATATGCCGGGTCTGTACGACCTGTATTTTACTACCAGCATCAATATCAGAACTGGCAACAGGGTCAGACTGAAGGATATCGTTGAAATCAGCGACAGCTTTGTCAACAGATTTCTGGACGGCACATTCAAGGTATTTGGCCAGTACCAGGCCGAATCTCTCGGGCAGCTTGACAGAGGGACACTAAAGGGGCTCTTTGAGGAGGCAGACCTTACTGACAACATGAGCCTGACTGAAAAGCCGCGGGTATTCAGTAGTTTCATGATGGATTCTCTGGATATTACGATAGATTTGGGGAATGATGCCGGGATCGCTTTCTACGAAATCAGATACGCTGATATGGAGGAATACATGATCGTTGAGGATCATATCCGACAGGAACTCCTGAGTACCGGCATTGCCGTGGCGACAGTCCTGCAGAGGATCGATTTTGAAAATTTGGGTACGATGAAGCTGACAGCCGGGATATATGAAAACAACGGCATAATGAAGCTGAGATTACTGCTTGACGACTGGAGCCGCAGCATTTTGCATGTGCTTCCCGAGTTTACTGATATACCGTGGTATTTCGAGGGTCTGGCTGCACTGGATGTTGT
>DGEE01000081.1:2800-9150 GCA_002385815.1 Hungateiclostridiaceae bacterium UBA3934 | reverse complement strand
CACAGGCACCGGAGCCAGCGGCGCGGTCCCGTTCCCGGTAGCCCATATATATTTTCAGAGTCAGCAGGGGTTCCTGCGTGATATTGAACTGGAACAAAGAATCAATGAGGAAGAATTCGCATCTGTGGAGGATGTGATAGGACTTATTGAGAAATATAAGGCCGGGTAGTGAAGTTTGTAAAAATACAACATTGACAAATACAGAACCCGACTGTATAATATGAAAGTCGGAAGTCAAGACGATACTTGCGGGTGTAGTTCAATGGTAGAACATCAGCCTTCCAAGCTGATTGCGTGGGTTCGATTCCCATCACCCGCTCCAATTGATTTTAGCGGCAGGACCGGTGTTGACCACAGGGCTGCCGGATATTATATAAAGGACTATGTGCCTGTAGCTCAGCTGGATAGAGCAACGGACTTCTAATCCGTAGGCCAGGGGTTCGAATCCCTTCAGGCACGCCAGGAAAACCCTGCAGGCTATACGCTGGCAGGGTTTAGTTATATTATCCCGGAAGGTCAGCTTAATCCAGTTATATTTGCTGCTATGACTCATATTAGCGTGAAGGGATGCTACAGGACACAATTCTTCCTTGTCGGCTTCCAGGCTCAAAATGCTGAAAATTCATGGCAGGTTTCATGCCAAAACCTAAGAACACTTCAAATAGGTTTCTTCTGCATATTTTCCCGAGAGGTCTGTGGGACATTTCCAATCAGACAGGGCTGTAACTGCCCCGTTCAGCGGCTTCAGCTGTTTACCTTCTGAATGGCGCGGATGCCTGCCTGCTGCCTGAATTAAAGCATATTGACTGGAGATAAAAAAGCTGATATGTTTATTACAGTACGATTTAATGGTTTACTGTATTAAAGCGCGAATATCAAGGGCGGGAGTTGATCCTGATGAATTCAAAGATCCGGGACAAGTGGACCGATGGTCTGTTCGAAGCTATTTTGCTGTTGGATGACCTTGAGGAATGCTATAATTTTTTCGAGGACATATGCACAGTCGCAGAAATAAAAGCCATGGCTCAGAGACTTGAGGTGGCGAAAATGCTCAAACAGGGTTATACTTATATAGATATAGCTAAAAAAACCGGAGCCAGCACGGCTACGATCAGCAGAGTCAACCGTTGCCTCATGTATGGTGCGGACGGTTACAGGGCCATACTTGAGAAGCTCGAAAAAAAGCAGGGGGAAAAACCCGGACACAAAAACGGTGGAAAGGAAGAACAGTTTTGATCAGAGGTCTGTTCATAGGCTTTCTGATATTATCGGCACTTACCCCGAAGAGTGCGGAAATACAGATCGTCAATAAAATCAGCAAAGAAGATACATTGCCGGATCAACAGCTATCCGGATCAGAATATCATGTACCGGTACAATTCGTTTCAGAGCATGGAGATTTACCTGTGTGGGCGGAGCCTGTCCTTATATGCGGTAGTCCGTCCCGATTCCTTTATGCCAGCCACTGCAGCCATGTGCCGATACGCTCAGGGGCACGATTCTGCGTGTCTGGCCTGTCACCTCCAATCAGAAGCTGATGATCCCATCAGCGTAACTATTTCCCATTGTTGAACACATTTATTCAATCCGGAGGTAACTATGATCAAGAGATTAATGGAAAAAATTATCGGGACATACAGTGAGAGGGAACTGAAGAGAATAATGCCAATAGTTGACAGGATAGAGGAGCTGGAGCCTGCGATGCAGGCCCTGTCAGATGCAGAACTGAGGGCAAAGACTGACGAATTCAAAAGACGGCTGAAAGATGGTGAGACCCTTGATGATATATTGCCTGAGGCCTTTGCGACAGTAAGGGAGGCTTCCGTAAGGGTGCTTGGCATGAGGCATTTCCGTGTGCAGCTCATAGGAGGCATCGTGCTGCATCAGGGAAGGATAGCGGAGATGAAGACCGGTGAGGGAAAAACACTGGTGGCAACGTTGCCCATGTATCTCAATGCCCTCGAGGGGAAGGGTGCTCATCTGGTTACGGTAAATGATTATCTGGCCAGGCGTGACAGCGAATGGATGGGCAAGATATACAACTTCCTCGGCCTCAGTGTCGGCCTGATCGTACACGGACTTGACAATGCACAGAGGAAAAAGGCTTATGCCTGTGACATCACATACGGGACCAACAATGAGTTCGGATTCGACTATCTGAGGGACAACATGGTCATCTATAAGGAAGACATGGTCCAGAGAGATCTGCATTATGCCATCGTCGACGAAGTGGACAGCATACTGATAGACGAAGCCAGGACGCCGCTCATCATTTCAGGAGCCGGCGATAAATCCACAGACCTTTACCTGAAAGCAAATACATTTGCATCCAGACTCAGGGCAAAGGTTTACGCCGAGACGGATGACAAACAGCAGGATGAAGATGTGGATGCTGATTACATTGTCGACGAGAAGGCACATACTGCCACACTTACAGAAAAGGGTGTGGCGAAAGCGGAGCAGTTCTTTGGCGTGGAAAACCTTGCTGATCCTGAAAATCTGACTCTTTCCCATCATATCAACCAGGCGATAAAGGCTCACGGCCTCATGAAGCGCGACAGGGAATATGTCGTGAAGGACGGTGAAGTCATCATTGTCGATGAATTCACCGGCAGGCTCATGTTTGGAAGAAGATACAGCGACGGTTTGCATCAGGCCATCGAGGCGAAGGAAAATGTAAAGGTGGAAAGGGAAAGCAAAACTCTGGCCACCATCACATTCCAGAACTATTTCAGGATGTACGGGAAGCTGGCAGGCATGACTGGTACCGCCCTCACGGAAGAGGAGGAGTTCCAGGCGATATACAAGCTGGATGTCGTAGAGATACCGACAAACAAGCCTATGATAAGGGTTGACCACCCCGACTGCGTATACAAGAATGAAGCCGGCAAGTTCAATGCAGTCATCGATGAAGTCACCGAACTGCACAGGCGGGGCCAGCCGGTCCTTATTGGAACAATTTCCATAGAAAAATCGGAACTGCTCAGCAATATGCTGAGAAGGCGGGGGGTGCCTCATCAGGTGCTCAACGCAAAGTTCCATGAGAAAGAGGCGGAAATCATAGCACAGGCCGGAAAACTGGGAGCGGTGACGATTGCCACCAACATGGCCGGCCGTGGAACGGACATAATGCTCGGAGGAAATCCGGAATTCCTGGCAAAGCAGGAGTTGAGAAAGCAGGGGTATCCTGAAGAGCTTATCAGTGAATGTACGAGCTTCACCGTCACTGATGACGAAGAAATATTGAAAATCAGGGCAGTTTACAAGGAACTGTATGATGGGTTCAGGGAACAGATCAACGCTGAAAAGGAAAAGGTTCTGGAGCTTGGCGGTCTTCATATCATCGGTACGGAGCGCCATGAATCCAGGCGTATCGACAATCAGCTCCGTGGCCGTTCCGGAAGGCAGGGCGACCCTGGATCTTCACGCTTCTATATTTCACTTGAAGATGATCTGATGAGGCTGTTTGGCTCCGACAGACTGACTGGCGTGGTCGAGGCATTGGGACTGGAGGATGATCAGCCCATCGAACACAGGATGCTCACTAATGCAATAGAGAATGCCCAGAGAAGGGTCGAGGGCAGGAACTTCGATATCAGGAAGCGTGTGCTCCAGTATGACGACGTAATGAACAAACAGAGAGAGGTAATATACGCTCAGCGCAGACAGGTACTGGATGGTGAAAACCTGAAGGATTCGTTCATAAAGATGATGGAAAACACTGTGAATGCGCTGGTGGACAGATTCTGCGGCGAAAACCTGCATCCCGACATGTGGGACTGGGAGGGGATAAATGCCCAGGCTAAGGATCTGTTGCCGACCATAGATAAGCTGAGTGTTCCGAAGGAGGAACTGGACACCTATTCGAAAGAGGATCTGAGTGAGACACTGCTCGGGTCCGTAATCAGCGCATATGAAGCAAAAGAAGCAGAATATGGACCTGAGATGATGCGTGAGCTTGAGCGGATCGTGCTGCTCAGGACAGTAGATGAAAAATGGATGGATCACATAGATGCCATGGACCAGCTGCGCTACGGCATAGGCATGAGAGCGTACGGACAGCGCGATCCTGTGGTGGAATACAAATTTGAAGGCTTTGAGATGTTCGAAGAGATGATCCGCAGCATACAGCATGATTCAGTAAAGAGGCTCCTGCGTATGCGGATCAACCGCGAGCAGGGAGCGCCGAAGAGAGAAAAAGTGGCGGAGCCTGTTACAGCCAGCCATGGCGACAGCGGCCCGCGCAAGCCGGTCGCCCGCAGCAGTGATAAGGTGGGCAGGAATGAACCGTGCCCATGCGGCAGCGGCAGGAAGTACAAAAAATGCTGCGGAGCCAACTGATCCTCAGATAATGGGAATCGAGAGGGCGTTTTGCAAGACAGTGCAGAGCAAAAAGTTTGGTGAAGCAGTACAGAGCAAAAGGTTTAATGAAGCAAGGTAATGCATATGACATATGATGAGGCACTTGCATATATACATGGGGCCAACAGATTCGGGAAGAAACAGGGCCTGCGGAATATAAGGACGCTGTTGAGGATCATGGGCGATCCGCAGAAAAAACTGCGTTTTGTCCATGTTGCCGGAACAAATGGCAAGGGTTCTACGTCTGCTTTTATTGGCAGCATATTATCGGAAGCGGGATACAAAACAGGCATATACACCTCGCCGTATGTCCAGCGGTTCACCGAGAGGATAGCCATGAGCAGTCCGGTAGCAATTGGCCGGAACACGCTGAGAACGGAGATCAGCCGAGGTGAGCTGGCTGATATCACATCCTTTGTAAGGGATTGCGTCAACCGGATGGCGGAGACCGGAGAAAACCGGCCGACAGAGTTTGAGATCGTCACTGCCATCGCATACGAGTATTATTTCAGGAAGAGATGTGATATAGTGGTGCTGGAGACGGGCCTGGGAGGAAGGTTCGATCCGACAAACGTCATCGATGTTCCGGAACTGGCTGTCATTACCTCGATCGGCATGGACCATACTGAAAGGCTTGGAAAGACGCTGGCAGAGATTGCTTCTGAAAAGGCCGGCATCATCAAGCCGGGCGGGGACGTGCTGGTCTATGACCAGAGCCCTGAAGTGATGCAGATTTTTGAAGATGCATGCGGACAGCGAAAAGCCGGACTTCACATAGCCGGATTTTCCGGAATCGAGCTCCGTGAGTTTGGCTCTGAAGGCCAGGTGTTCAGCTATAAAGGGTTCAGGGAGCTGAAGATTCCGCTCATAGGGCGCCATCAGCTCCGGAATGCGGCTGTTGCAGTGGATGCAGCTTTGCTTTTAAATAACAGGGGATACAGCATCCCGGAAGAGGCCATCAGAAGAGGACTTGAAAACACAAGGTGGCCTGGCAGGATGGAAATATTGTCAACGGATCCCGCAATAATCATAGATGGTGCACACAATGCCGAAGCGGCAGTGGTCCTGAAAGAGACTCTGAATGAATATTTCCCGGGAAGGCCGCTGAAATTTATAGTGGGCATGGCTGCCGACAAGGATTATCATACAATGCTTGGGACTGTGCTCCCGGGATGTAAAAAAGTTGTAGCTGTCACAATTCCTTCAATCAGGGCGCTTCCGGCTGATCTACTGGCAAAATATGCAAGCACCTATTGTAATGACGTGATGATAAGTGATACAATTGAGGGGGCACTTAAGATAATTATGGAAACCGCCAGGCCGGAGGATGTTGTTTGTGCATTCGGGTCTCTTTATTATATCGGCCTGATCAGAGATATGTTTGGCAGGAGCTGAACAACGACTTAACCGGCATGGGAATTGGCAGGAAACCGACAAAATGATCGACATAAAACCAACACAGGAATCGACATAATACCGACATTGCAAGCGCGTGTGGCATTTGTCCCAAATAATCAGGAGGTGAGGTTTTTAATGGACATAAAGGCCGAATTGAAAAACTTTAAGGCTATCGATCTTGATGAGATCGTTCGCGGAGGTGAAGTGATACCTGACAACGTACGCAATTCAGTTTACCTTTATAACAGAGCCATTGAAGACCTCGTGACCGGCAGTGAAGATATAGCGATAATCAAACTCAAAAAGGCCGTTTCGATGAATCCTGAGTTCAATGAAGCGCTCAATCTTCTGGGTGTTTGCTATGCATATGTCGGCGAAAGGGAAAAGGCAGCCAAATCATTCAGCAAAGTGATACGTTCCGAATCGAACAGTGTGTATGCACTGAGCTTCATGCAGCGCACCGGCCTCACGGATGTGGTGCCGCCTGCAGAGGGCGCCGACCATGCTGTGGATCTGCAGCAGAAGCCCGGCGAACCGCTCAAGAGGATAAGGAAGAAAAAGAGAAAGGAAAAACCTGAAAAAACAGCAAA
>DGEE01000081.1:0-2577 GCA_002385815.1 Hungateiclostridiaceae bacterium UBA3934 | reverse complement strand
TCGCAAAGGTAGCTGCAGGTTTTTTGGCCGGAGTACTGCTTTGCGTCTTTATTTATTTCATGCTGCCTGAACCGGAGCCTGTCCAGCTGCCGGCAAGCGAGGAGGAGATAGAAGCGGCGGTGAATGAGGCCAGGATATTATTCGATCGGCAGTATGCTGAGCTGGAAGCTAAATTCAGGACTGCACAGCAGGACAGGGATGAAGCCATCAGGCAGGCTGACTACTACAAAGCGGCCATAAGACTGTACGAAGTGGAATCAATGGCCAATGCCAGGGAGTATGAGGGAGCGGCCGATATGCTCATGCTGATGAAGACGATAGAATTCAGGGATGCTGAAAAAGAGAAGTTCGACAGCCTGTATGAGAAGGTCATGCCGCTGGCGGCAAAATCAGCATACGACAGAGGCTACAAGGAATATAACTCAAGGAAATACCAGGACTCGCTCAAGAGTTTTGAGAAGGTCAGGATATATGATCCTGAGTACAGCAAGATGGATGCGGCATTGTACTACATGGGACGCTGCCATCAGCTGCTCAAGGATTCCCGCAATGCCATAGCGATATATCAGGAGCTGGTGGACAATTATCCTGCCAGCTGGTATACGAGGAATGCCCAACAGAGGATCAATGAACTGACCAAAGTCCCGTGATCATCAGAACAGTACAATAGGTGTCAATTATGTAAATTGCTGTACTTATGTATAAAAGCTTTGTTAAAACATCGCTTTTATTTTTTTCGTTTTTGTATTATTATAGATTAAGCATCGTTGAGGTATGTCCGATGCTTCGGAACTTATTTGCCGGGGAGGTTTTCAAATGTATTATGTGAGTACTCGAGGCTGGTCCGGAAGTGTGACATCGGCTGAAGCGATAAAGCGCGGTCTTGCCCCTGATGGAGGGTTGTTCGTGCCTGAGACCATAGTCAGGCTGGACCCAGAGGAAATAGCTTCATTTGCGGAGATGGATTACAGGGAAAGGGCTGTTTCCATACTGCGGCATTATCTCGACGATTATACTGAGGAAGAGCTGAGGGAGTGTGTGGATGGCGCCTACGGGAGCGGCAGGTTCGATGACGAGAGGATAGCTCCGGTAGTCAGACTAAGTGAGAATGCCTATATGCTCGAGCTGTGGCATGGACCGACCAGTGCTTTCAAGGACATGGCTCTCCAGATATTGCCCCGGCTCATGGTCAGGGCCAATATGAAAACCAGGGAAAGCAGAGAGACCGTGATCCTCGTTGCAACTTCCGGTGATACCGGCAAAGCGGCGCTGGAAGGATTCAGGGATGTTGAAGGAACCAGGATCATTGTTTTCTTTCCTGAGGACGGAGTCAGCCAGGTGCAGAAAATGCAGATGGTTTCGCAGGAAGGTTCCAATGTGCATGTAGTTGCCGTAAAAGGCAATTTTGATGATACCCAGAACGGTGTCAAGGCGATTTTTTCAGACGAGGAACTGAACAGGGAGATGCTGGAGAATGGCTTCAGATTCTCCTCTGCCAATTCGATAAACTGGGGAAGACTGGTTCCTCAGATCGTTTATTATTTTTCTGCATATGCAGATATGCTGGCTGCCAGAGAGATCGCAGAAGGCGAGAAGATAAATATCGCCGTACCCACCGGCAATTTCGGCAATATCCTCGCAGCATGGTATGCACGGGAAATGGGACTTCCCATCAACAGGCTCATTTGTGCATCCAATGACAACAATGTTCTGACCGAGTTTATAAATACCGGCATATATAACCGTGAGCGGGAATTTAAGAAGACCATTTCTCCATCTATGGACATACTTATCTCCAGCAATCTCGAAAGGCTCCTTTTCGAACTCACAGGCCGGGATGCAGCCCAGGTACGGGTCTGGATGGATGAACTCAAAAACGAGGGAAGATATGCAGTGATCGGTGAAGAGAAGAGGAAGCTGACAGAGATGTACTGGGGCGCATATTCCACAGAAGAGGAGACTGTTGAAACGATCCGGGAAGTTTATGATGACTATGGTTATCTGGCAGATCCCCACACGGCGGTGGGAATCGATGTATATGAAAAATATGTGATATCCACGGGAGACATTACAAAGACAGTGATAGCAGCGACCGCAAGTCCGTTCAAATTCAACAGGAGTGTTGCCAGTGCAGTCTTTGGTGAAGATGAGATAGCCGGCCGCGATGAGTTTGAGCTGCTTGATGTGCTTTCCAGGCATTGCGGACTGACTGTGCCGGCAGGTCTTGCCGGGCTTTCGGGAAGGCCGGTCCTGCATAAAAGGGTCTGCAGCAGAGAAGAGATGAAGGACCAGGTTGTACAGATACTGGGCTTGAAATAAGACGATCTGCAAGTGGCAAAAATGCGCGGGACATTCCGGATATGGCATGATCATAGTGAGAACACCCTTATAGTACGACCATGCTCAGGACCACCTCATGGCATGGTGGTGTTTGAAAATCGGTATCGTATAACCATGCCCGGAAGCGCTTCATGGCATTGTCATGCTCGGATTACCTCATGCCATGATCGTGATCAGAAATCTGCGTCGTTTATTTAAGCCTTGAAACATCTCAGGGCATAATCACGGTAGAAATAC
>DGEE01000167.1 GCA_002385815.1 Hungateiclostridiaceae bacterium UBA3934 | reverse complement strand
GGACAAGCTGCAGGCACAGCTTGCCACCGGGAAGAAGATACAGGTACCCTCCGATGACCCTGTCGTTGCGGCAAGGGCACTCAAGCTCCGCACAGATGTTGCTGAGATCCAGCAGTATCAGAGGAATCTGAAGGATGCCCAGTCATGGCTGGAGATAACGGAATCGGCGCTGAGCGACATGGGTGACATATTCCAGAGGGTCAGGGAGCTTATAGTGGGCAGCGATGCCATCGAGAGCCCCGAGGATCTGCAGGCTACAAAGAACGAAATAATCCAGCTCAGAACGCAGCTGATCAACCTAGGGAATTCAGCCTATGCCGGGCGCTATATCTTTACCGGCTTCAAGACGGACCAGAAGCTGCTGGACGAGGCAGGGAACTTTCTCGTGGATGTAAGCAACAGTGAACAGATATTCTACCAGATAGGGCTGGCGGACAGTGTCAACATAAATGTTCTCGGCGGTGATCTCTTCAACAGCGGTACAGATATTACAGCAGGCTCCACTGGCAAATTTATACAGGATATGAACGAGCTAATACAAGCATTCGATGATGCTGATTACGAAGCGATCAGAAGCATGACACAGAATTTTTCGGACAATCTTGACAATGTGCTCAGGCTCAGGGCGGATGTCGGCGCCAGGATAAACAGGCTCGAGCTTACGGCAAACAGGATGATGAATGACAACACCAACTTTACAAGGCTCATGAGCGAGAATGAAAATGTGGACATGACCGACACGATAATGAATCTGAAAAACGAGGAAAATGTATACAGGGCATCGCTGGCAGGAGGTGCCAGGATAATCATGCCGTCGCTGATAGATTTCCTGAGGTGACGACATATCGGCTCAAGTGATCCATGGACGAACCGACAGCCACGGATGGTGAGTATATGGGACTGGAAATAAGCAGAGTGCATGCAAAACTGGATATACAGACCACGCCGTCACGTCTTGACATACAGACCCGGAAGGCAAAGCTGGAGTTCCGCAACAAGCGGGAACGAGTTGACGTGCGCACTGAACTGCCGCGGGTCATCATCGATCAATCCGAATGCTTCGCGTCAATGGGGCTGATGAAGCCCGTTGATCTGACCAGGCAGGAAGGACAGTGGTCGATGCAGCATGCGCTCACATATGCGAGCAAGGTTTCCGGAGACGGAGACAGCGTGGCGGCCATTGAGAATCCGCAGGATCCGATGCCGGATATCGTTGAGCGGGACACTTATCCTGAACGTGAATTTGTGCTGGATTTCATACCAAAGGCAAGACCCCGGATAAACGTTACCGGCGGTGTACAGATAAATACCGAAAAGAATGCGGAAGGAACGTCAAACAGAGTGCAGGCTACATATACGCCGCCTGAAATACGTATCGATCACAAGGCGTCGCAGGTGCGTATCCGCATGGCGCAATACCCTTCGATCAGAATGAGGTATGTACCCGGCAGATTTAATAAATATGTCTGACAAGTCTGACAATATATATGGAGGAATCAAAATGATAATAAAGACCAGGTATTTTGGAGAGCTTGACATCAGGGATGAAGATATCATCCGATTCGGCCATGGCATACCGGGCTTTGAGAATGTGAAAAGGTTTGTATTGATTGACAGCGATGAGGAGGGCTTGCCTTTTAAATGGATACAGGGTGTGGACGAACCTAAGCCTGCTTTCGTTATAGTCGATCCGTTTGTGATAAGAAGGGATTATGAAATCAATCTCAACGATGAAGTCCTGGACGAGCTTGAAATAAAGTCTCAATCCGATGTTTTGGTATTTTGCATAGTGGTCGTGCCTGAGGATATCAGCAAGATGACTGTGAACCTGCAGGCGCCGCTGGTCATCAACACTGTGAACCGTAAGGGCAGACAGCTTATCCTTGACACAGACAGATACAGTGTGCGACACTATATACTGGAAGAAGTCCAGGGACGGGAGGATAAAGACGATGCTGGTACTGACAAGGAAAAGGGATCAGTCCATAGTCATAAATGAAAATATCGAAATAACTGTTCTTGACATACAGGGCGACCAGGTGCGCATCGGCATCGATGCTCCCAGGGAAGTATCGATACACAGGAAAGAAGTGTTTGTGCAAATTTCCGAGGAGAACAGGAAGGCGGCATCTGCCAATGTGAAGGCCGACCTGGACAATTTGCTGAAAAACAGCCAGTTTGCCGCGCTCAAAAAGGCGGATGGGGACCAGGATCCCAAATAACGGATAGAAGCCATAGAAATGAGGCTTTGTCAGCTCCACAAGTGTGTAAAGCTCTGTTATTGTTACGGACGTAATATCGCAGACTTAAAAATTATAAAAAAGACTAAACTAATCCTCTGATATAGCCGATATTATATTAGAGGATTTTCTCTTCTGAAGTCGTAAACGCGCGCCGACGGATGAGGGAAAGCCCCTGAAGGAGCCGGTCCGTCCGGCGGAACGGGAACGGATTCCCGTAATAAGAATCAAGGAGGATGATCTTATGATTATCAACAACAACATTTCTGCAATCAACACCAGAAACCAGCTATTCGTCACAAACACAGCAGCAGGCAAGTCCATGGAAAAGCTGTCATCGGGAAAAAGGATAAACCGTGCAGCAGATGATGCAGCAGGCCTGTCCATTTCCGAGAAG
>DGEE01000072.1:27677-30048 GCA_002385815.1 Hungateiclostridiaceae bacterium UBA3934 | reverse complement strand
CTTTGCCCGCTGCTGTCACTCTTCCCCGGGATAGTTTTCCCTTGGTGTATAATGCGTGTGGAGCAGCTTGTGCGCCTTTTCGCTGCCGGGATGCCCCAGGTATTCCTCATACAGCTTCTTTACGAACGGGTTGTCCTGAGATTTTCTCAGCGGCAGGCTTTCATCTTCTTCGTACAGGGCTTTTGCCCTTTCTGTCCTGAGATCGACCCAGCTCCTGACTGATGAGGGCTGTATGGGCTGGCCGCCTCCGTTGACGCAGCCTCCGGGGCATGCCATTATCTCTACGAAGTGATATTCTGCCTCTCCATTCTTTATCTTGTCCAGCAGTTTCTTTGCATTTCCTGTTCCACTGGCTATCGCAGCCTTTATCTTCAGGCCTCCGGCTTCGACTGTAGCTTCCCTGATGCCCTCGATGCCTCTGACTGCTTCGAATTCAACTTTTTCGAGAGGCTTGCCGTTAAGCAGTTCTACCGCATACCTCAGGGCAGCTTCCATGACTCCGCCTGTTGCGCCGAATATGACGCCTGCGCCCGTGGCTTCTCCCATGGGATCGTCGAAGTGCCTCTCCGGCAGTTCAGTGAAGTCGATGCCCGCTTCCCTGATCATCCTTGCCAGCTCCCTTGTGGTGAGCACCACGTCGACATCCGGGTACCCCGCGGCAGCCATTTCGGGCCTCTTGGATTCGAACTTCTTGGCCGTGCACGGCATGACCGACACGACGAATATCTTTGACGGATCTATGCCGGTCTTCTCTGCATAATACGACTTCAGCAACGCGCCAAACATCTGGTGCGGTGACTTGCAACTTGAAAGATTGTCGAGGAATTCCGGATAGTTGTGCTCGCAGAACTTGATCCAGCCCGGGCTGCATGATGTTATCAGCGGCAGCTTTCCGCCGTTCTTTATCCTGCCGACCAGCTCCGTTACCTCTTCCATAATAGTGAGGTCAGCCGCAGTGTTGGTGTCGAATACCTTTCTGAAGCCAAGACGTCTCAAAGCGGCTATCATATTGCTTGTACATCTGGTGCCTATCGGCATCCCGAATTCTTCTCCGAGAGCTGCCCTTACAGCCGGAGCCGTCTGCACTACCACATGGATGTCCTTGTCTGCCAGTGCTTCCCACACGATATCAGTATCGTCACGCTCTCTGAGAGCACCTACCGGACATACGGCTATACACTGTCCGCAGTTGATGCAGGGAACCTCAGCCAGTGACTTGTCGAATGCCGATCCAACTATGGTCCTGAATCCTCTCTCATTGGTATCGATAACGGCAACCTTCTGAACATTCTTGCACATATTGACGCAACGCCTGCAGAGGACACATTTGTTGGGATCTCTTACTATGGCAGGTGAAAGGTCATCTATGGGATGTTCGATCATTTCACCTTCAAACCTGATATCCTTAATGTTGAGGTCTTCGGCCAGCTTCTGCAGCTCGCAGTTCCTGCTCCTGACACAGGTAAGGCATTTCTTCTCGTGGTTCGAAAGGATGAGCTCCAGTGTTACCTTCCTTGATTCCCTTACCCTTGGAGTCTGTGTGTATATCTCCAGTCCTTCCGATACCGGATACACACATGCTGCCTGAAGGCTCCTGGCTCCCTTGATCTCGACCACGCACATCCTGCATGCTCCGATCTCGTTGATGTCCCTCAGGTAGCAAAGTGTCGGTATTTCGATGTTGGCATACTTTGCTGCCTCCAGCACGGTATAGTGTTTGGGAACCTGAATTTTTCGTGTATCTATCGTAATATTGACCATTTCCATCTCTTCAGCACGCTCCTTTCCTCATCACGCATTCTTGAATATTGCCTTGAACGGACATTTTTCCATACAGACGCCGCACTTGATACATTTCTCCTGATCTATTACGTACGGCACCTTCTTCTCGCCGCTGATAGCACCAACAGGGCAGTGCCTTGCACAGATACCACAGCTCTTGCAAAGGTCTGCCGATATCACATAGCTCATCATGGACTTGCACACGCCCGCCGGACATTTTTTGTCTCTGACGTGAGCGATATATTCGTCCCTGAAATACTTCAGTGTGCTGAGTACTGGCTGCGGAGCCGACTGCCCGAGTCCGCACAGCGAAGATGAAATGATGTTTTTAGCCAGTGTTTCCAGCTTTTCGATGTCTTCCTCCTCGCCTTTGCCGCCGGTGATCCGCTCGAGTATCTCCAGCATCCTCTTTGTCCCTATACGACACGGCGGGCATTTTCCGCATGATTCGTCCACTGTGAACTCAAGGAAGAATTTCGCTATGTCCACCATGCAGTTGTCCTCGTCCATGACGATAAGTCCGCCTGAACCCATCATGGAGCCGAGATCTCTCAATGTTTCATAATCTATGGGAGTATCGATATGGCTT
>DGEE01000072.1:9510-27447 GCA_002385815.1 Hungateiclostridiaceae bacterium UBA3934 | reverse complement strand
GGTATACCGCCGCCTATATCGTATATTACCTCTCTCAATGTGGTACCGATGGGTATTTCCACAAGTCCTGTGTTGTTGATGTTTCCGCCGACCGCAAACACCTTTGTGCCCTTGCTCTTCTCAGAACCTATCTTCGTGAACCAGTCAGCACCTTTGTTCAGGATGACCGGGATGTTTGCATATGTCTCGACGTTATTGAGAAGCGTTGGCTTCTTCCAGAGACCACTGACTGCAGGGAATGGGGGTTTGGGTGTAGGCTCGCCCCTGTGGCCTTCGATGGAGGTGATCAGTGCTGTCTCTTCACCACACACGAATGCACCTGCGCCGAGTCTCAGTTCCAGATCGAAGCTGAAATCGGTGCCGAAAATGTTCTTGCCCAGCAATCCGTATTCCTTTGCCTGATCTATGGCTATCTGGAGTCTTTTCACAGCGATGGGATACTCGGCTCTGACATAGATATATCCCTGGTCAGATCCGATGGCATAGCCCGCTATGGTCATTGCCTCGATTATGCTGTGGGGATCTCCCTCCAGTATACTTCTGTCCATGAATGCGCCCGGGTCACCTTCGTCAGCATTGCAGCATACGTATTTTTTGTCCCCTTTGGCCTTCATCGTCAATTCCCACTTCAGGCCGGTGGGGAAACCAGCGCCGCCTCTGCCTCTGAGGCCGGACTTTTTGATCTCATCGATCACCTGTTCAGGTGTCATCTCAGTCAGTGCCTTTGCCAGCGCCCTGTACCCGTCATATGCTATATATTCGTCGATATTCTCAGGATTGATGACGCCGCAGTTTCTCAGTGCTATCCTGACCTGACGCTGGAAGAAGTCGACACTGTCCAGTGATGTCGTAGTATCTTCTGTCTCCTTGTCGCCTGCCATGAGCCTTTTTACCGGTCTGCCCTTGATAAAGTGCTCATTGACGATCTCTTCAACGTCCTCTTCCCTTACCATCGTGTACATGACTCCCTCAGGATATACGACGATGATGGGGCCCTCGGCACAGAGTCCGAAACAGCCTGTAGTGACCAGTTTTATTTCTTTTTCCAGATTATTTTTATTTATCTGAGCTTCAAGTTCCTGCTTGATCTTATTCGAATTTGATGAAGTACAGCCTGTACCTCCGCAAATCAGCACGTGGGCTCTGTAAAAATCCATTTTGCTCCCTCCCCGCAATTCGTAAGTGTTTTATTTCTCTGCTTCTTCGGCAGCCGTGATAGTAAGATCCTGACATACTCTTCCGTTTACTATGTGTTCGGCGATAACTCTCGATGCTTTTTCAGGGGTCATCTTCACATATGTGACCTTTGTGCCGTCTGCGTTGATTACCTCAACTATTGGCTCAAGTTTGCAAACACCGATACAGCCTGTCATGGATACTGATACATCCCCAAGCTTCCGTTTTCCGATCTCTTCGACCAGCTTGTTCATCACAGGCCTGGCCCCTGCTGCTATACCACAGGTCGCCATGCCTACTACTATACGAATACCATCCTTGTTGGTTCTCATCTTTATCTGATCAAGAGTTCTCTGTCTTATCTGTTCCAGTTCAGCCAGCGATTTCATCCAATACACCTCCGAAAATGTGTTTTATGCCTTCACTTATATACTCTTTCAGCCATTCGATCACCGCGGGCTCAGACAAAGGCACTTCTCCAAGTATGCGTGCTGCCTCTGCGGAGCTGTAGGTAAAGCATTCTTCCCCCGATATCAGCTCCAGCCGGATGTCGATCTTCGGAAAGGATGCAGACATATCTGCAACTACACCGGCCAGATCGCCAAGTACAGGCCTGTCGATATGATCCTTTCCAAATGAAGCGGTGACCTTTGTGCCATGACCCTTTTGCGACGTTATGCTGAAGTTTCCGCCTGACCTCATACAGGAGCTCCTCAGCAGCGGTATCCCCAGACCGACTTTCCTGGTGGTCCTTGATGTCGTGAACGGGTCGGTGACTTCCTGAAGTGTTCTTTCGTCCATACCACAGCCGTCATCGTCGATCACTGCGGTGATCATCCCTGTATCGTTACCTGCTGTCACCGATACCCCGATCCTGCCTGCACCGGCTGCCACAGAATTCTGCATTATATCGAGGATGTGCAGCGCGATCTCTCTCAAGCCCGGGATACCTCCTGTACATAGTCATTACAGATCCTTATATTTCTCCAGGACGCCTTCCACGTCATCAGGTGTCAATCTTCCATAGACGTCATCATTTATCATTATTACTGGTGCAAGACCGCATGCTCCGATACAGCGGCATGCCTCCAGCGAGAACTTGCCGTCTTCGGTACAGTCTCCCACATGTATCCCAAGCTTCTCCTGAAGCTTATCCATTATCAGGTTGGCACCCTTGACATAGCATGCAGTGCCAAGACAGACATTGATACGGAATCTTCCTTTCGGCTTGAGATAAAACTGGGTATAAAACGTTACTACTCCATATATCTCTGCCAGTGGAACCCCCATTCCTTCAGATATCTTTTTCTGAACACTCATGGGCAGATATCCATACAATTCCTGAGCTTCGTGGAGTACAGGGATCAGTGCTCCCTTTGATTCTTTATACTTGTCGATTATTTCCTGCAGCTTGCGTTCCTTTTCATCGACGCATCCGCAGCAGCAGTTTTTACTGCTCATTTTGCATGCCCCCCAGTCCTTTTGTTATTGATTCGTGTATGCTTATTATTTGCACTTTTGGATATGTTTTTTATCCTTAGTTATTATTCACATTTCAGTATCAAACACAGTTGTTAAGTATTTAACAATTCAATGCCATTATAGCAAAGATGCAGTTTCAATTCAACTGTTAATTCAATAATTTTTATGGGTCATTTTGTATACATTATACAACAAGCGCATCCGGATTGCCATACCTGTAAATTGAAATCAATATGCGCATATACGGTGGTTGAAACCGGCACGGTTATGTGGTGAGCTTTCGGATTATCGCCTCAGCACTCAGCTCATCCAACTCCAGCATACTTTCCCTTTCCAGGATGTCGCCGAGATAATGTGCATCCGATGATCTTATGGACCGGTAAATGTCCAGTTCCGGATGCATCGCTCTGAACCGGGCTTCATCGCAGTCCCTGGAAATCTCAAGATACCTTATATCAAGCTCTTCCGGTACGAAGCCAAGATTCGACAGGATACTGTAGGAGGATCTGTCTGTATGTGCCGGGATAGCAGCACCGCCCAGATCCCGTACAAGCCTGACCACCTCATCCAGCGTCAGACGGGTGGCCGTCAGCAGCATACGAGGCTCTTCACCTGTTATATCATCGTTTTCATCCATAATGAACTGTCTGCCGAATATTTCAGGACGGTTGTCTATCAGTGGCAGTGCCTGCTGCACTGCGCTCTGCAGGCCGGACATGCTCCCAAGATCGGGCATGAGGCATACTACGTGGATTTCTTCAGATGTTTCCACTTCAATTCCGGGAATAAAAACAAGGCCGTTCTTTTGCGCACATATACTTATCGCCCTCAGATTCGCACCTGAATTGTGGTCTGTGACAGCAATGGCATCGAGACCTTTCAGGACCGCCATATTGACTATGTTGTTTGGCGTCATGTCTTTGTCGGCACATGGTGAGAGTGCCGTATGTATATGCAGATCCACAGCATATTTCATGTGTCTTCTCCCGGCAGAGGCATAATGTCAGACAAATCAGAACAACTTTCTCCGGACTGTCCGGGCTGCTGTGCTTTCGGAATACCCGGAATGCTCACCCCTGGAATACGACTGTTCAAATACCGCAGTCGTGGGCGATACAGCACACTTCATAAGCGGTGAGTCCGGTACACAGTATCGGGATATTCTCCTGAACCGCCTTTTTTATTGTCGCTTCCTCTGCTTCTATCCCCTCAGGTATTATGATACACGCTATTTCAGACAACACTGCCACTGCGACGATATTCATATGGGTGTGTACCGTTATCCATGCAGAGTCTTTGCCTGCATGTGACATGACCCAGCTCAGCAGGTCACAGCAGTATACACCTTTTATTTCTTTATCGATACCGGCCTTCCCGGTGACGATCGTTGCGCCGAGTTTGGCCGCCAGTTCTGCTGTTTTCATATTGTCCCTCCGGAAGTCACTCTCTCAGTCAGCCCATGGTGGGCGGCGATTTCTCCTCGAGTTCTTTCATCTGGGCTGCCAGATCCCTTACCCTCTCGCGGAGCTTGAATATGCAGTCCGTCTCATAGGCATTGCCTCTGACGATATCTTCAGCAAGGGCTCTGCAGCTTGGTGCGCCACATGCACCGCAATCGAGACCTGGCAGGTCTTTATTTATCCTCTCCAGGGTCTCAAGCTTTTTCATTGCCTTTTCTATATCGCTGTCAAGCTTCAGTACCGGCTTATACGCTATCTCCTCGGTCCAGACTATACTCTCGTCATAAGGCTCCAGTGGAAGCCTGCTGCCTTTCTGGACTGCTTTCGAGGCTTCGACATGCTTTTTGATCCTGGTCTTTGCCACGTAAACATTTTCCACGGCAAGCGGTCCTCCCAGACAGCCTCCGGTGCAGGCCAATGCTTCTATGAAGTCAACGCTTTCGATCTTGTCATTTTCGACCGCCTCCAGTATTGAGATAACATTGTGTATGCCGTCAACTGCCAGGAAGCTGTCGGTTTCAACAGCCAGTCCCTCGCCTCCGGAATTGGCCCAGCGTATCCCTTCAAAGCCTGCCTGTGCCAGTTGCCTGGATTCATCGGTCCTGTCGATTTTGGCCAGAAGCTTCAGATATATACTCTTTATAGAGATCACTCCATCCACGGACGACTGCTTGCTTTCATAAGGTGCCTTCACGCTGGTGGCCTTTGCCGCACAGGGAGTGATGAAGAACACACCGATATCTGAAGGATCGATCTTCTTTTTTTCTGCCGTCTTCTTTTTTGCCATTTTCGCCGCCACTTCCATAGGCGACTCCAGCTTTATCAGATTATCTATAAGATTGGGGAATCTGACCTGTATAAGCCGCACTACTGCGGGACATGCTGATGAGATAAGAGGCTTTTTGGCTCCGTCCTCGGACAGCAGCTTTCTGGTCGCATCGGAGACATATTCTGCTGCTCTTGCCACCTCATAGACATCATCGAATCCAATGCTGCAGAATGTGTTCAGGATCCTGTTCCTGCTGTACTCCGGCTTGAACTGTCCGTATATGGTAGGAGCAGGTATGGCGATCTTGTATTTGAAACTGTCGATTACCGACAGATCGTCCGTGATCGCTTTTTTTGCATGGTAAGGACAGATCCTGATGCATTCACCGCAGTCAATACATCGCTCATTGATGATACGGGCCTTGCCATGCCTTACTCTGATTGCTTCTGTGGGGCATCTTTTTATACAATTGGTACATCCCTTACATTTTGCTTCATCCAGTGTTACGGAATGAAAGTATTCTCCCATTTTCCCACCTCATTTGTACAGCAATCCCTTCAGGCAACTGACCGCCTGTTGCTTTTATCAGACCGCTGTTGTTTCTGTTGCTGCTTTTACTGGTGAAAATAAACTACGATCGTGACTATCGTTCCCTTGTCCGGTCTGGTCTGTATGTCGAGTTCGTCTGCATACCGTTTCATGTTGGGCAGTCCCATGCCTGCACCAAAACCCATTTCCCTGATATCATCCGACGCTGTCGTATAGCCCTCCTGCATGGCCAGCTCCAGATCAGCTATGCCGGGGCCGTTGTCGATGATGCGGATGACTATTTTGTCACTGTCGATGGTGACCTCCGCGCTGCCTCCGCCTCCATGGATAACCGCATTGATTTCTGCTTCATACATCGACACTGCGGCCTTTTTGATCCTGACAGGGTCGATGCCCAGCTGGACCAGCATCTTTTTGACGCTGCTGGAGGCTTCGCCCGCATGTGCAAGGTCGTCCGAGGGTATTTCGTAATGCAGATTCATCCTGCTTTTTTCCAACTCTCAGACACCCTTTCCGGTAAGCCCCGCACTGTACAGCTTTCCACATGCTATAAACATGGGCTCGCAGGTGGCCATTACTGCAATGCCTTTTTCCGAAGCCATATCGATTATGTTCTGCCCGGGAACTTTGCCCCTCACGAATACGACCGCCCTGATATCCATCATTTCTGCAGTTCTGATAACCTGCGGCGAAACAAGGCCGGTCAGCAGCAGCACGTTTTCTTTCACGAAAGCCATGACGTCACTCATAAGATCCGAGCCACAAGCTGACATTATCTCTATGTCGCTGTCGCTGCATGCCAGGATCTCGGCATCAAGGATTTTTGCGATCTCATGTAATTTCATACAATTATCCCTTCATACAAAAATTTTTTATGTATTCAATAACATTATAGCATTATCGCATTTGCTGTCCAGTACAGCCGGCAAAGAAAAAACATCCGCCCTGTCCGGACGGATGTACCGTGGTACTTATCGAACCATACTTCATGCTTCGCACTGTAAACTCAAAAACCGGATGCAGCACCGGATGCTTCCGGATCGTCTTCAACAGCATTTTCGATTACATTCTCAGGCACAGAGATCTCAAAATCCCCGTCGATATCACTGTACACTATTGACAGACTGACATCGACAGACGTGTTCACATCCGGGCCCTGTCCTTCAACAGATGCTTCTGCCGTATAGCTTCTGAGCATATATGTCTCCCTGTCGAACACCAGCCTCAGTGTGAATACACCAGTTTCAGGCAGTTCAAATGTGCCGGCTCCCAACAGCTCACTCTGCTGCCTGTATGCTTCAGCAAGCTGTCCAGTAAAATCAATACTCCCGATGAGTACAAGCTCGTCTTCATTTTCACTTTCTTCTATCCTCAGACTGGCGTTCAGCCTTTCGTCCTCTTCTGACCGAACCACATCTGACATGGTCTCGAACAGCTGACTGAATTCCTCAGGGGTATATGCTCTCTTTTTCCACTGACCGGTCAGCGGATCGGAGGAATAGGCTATATTGTCCTTGTAGTAGGCTTTTGCTTCCATTTCGATGCCGAATATGTCGAGTTGAGTTTCCTTATATATCAATTCAGATACCCTGTCGACAAAGGTGTTTTCTTTTATCGATACATCGGCTTTTGATTCTCCCCGTGTGATTACTGAAGCAATGTCGATTTCCATCCTGTACCTGGATACACCTGCTTTTGCTTCGGCAAATCTTCTCATGATCCCGCTTATGGCATCATAGCTCTCCTGATCGACTATAAGCACCGTTTTCGTTTCTCCGACCCATACCACTTTCTTTCCGAGTGCTTCTGCCACAAACCTGAGAGGTATGTATGTACTGTTTTTATATATCACAGGCGGTGCATCGAGGGTCAGCCTTTTGCCGTCCACATATGCCGCCGGCTCTCCGATGGTCAGGTCTATCCTGGTCTGTCCGTATATCACGGAAACGTATTGCTCATCCTTCGACACGCGTTTATATATGATGTGCTCATCATCGTTCGGCACTCCGAGGGCTGTGACGAGCTCCCTCAGTGGCAGCATGGTCCTTCCGTCTATGGCCAGGGGAACATTTGAAAAGTTTGCCGGGACACCATCCAGTACGATCTTCCTTTCAGGCACTTCCGCGATTTTCAGGGCATCAGCAGTCTTGTCGGCTTCAGCAGCAATTGCTGCCCCTGTCAGCATAACAAGTGTCATCAGTACAGCCAGTAATGCAATGATGGTTTTTTTCATGAGAGTATTCTTCATGATCGTCTCCTCACTGATCATAACTTTACAATATATATATTTCAAATAGTACTATATATGCCATTTCCGGTCAATATCAGCAGTTTCCATCAAAGCTGCCCAAATGGTGGCCGGCCTCAGTCGATCAACTGGTTGTATATGCCCCTTTTCACATAGTGTGTATGGAGCAGTTCATGGGATTTGTGTCCCAGCGGGGAGCCGAGGAATTCTTCGTAAAGCTTCCTGATGTCAGGGTTCTCATGGGATTTTCTGAGCACTTTCCCCTCGTCTTCGCTGTATATCGCTTCAAGCCTTTTTTCCCTGATCGCATCATCCACAGGTCTTGGCTGGCCTCCTCCGCTTATGCATCCTCCCGGACAACCCATTACTTCGATGAAGTGATACGGAGAACTACCGGCCGCCACTTCCTCCATCAGCTCTCTGGCGCCTGTGAGACCGCTGGTCACAGCTATCCTCAAAATTGTCCCGCCGAAATGGCTGTATTCGGGGAGAGGGTCTTCGATGCTGAGTTCTGCCGTTTTTATCCTGCCGAGACCCTGGATGGGCTTTACATGCAGATCTTCAAATGGAAGCTCCCTGCCGGTGACAAGCTCGTAAACTGTCCTTAGCGCGGCCTCCATGACACCGCCAGTGGTTCCGAATATGTCAGCCGCTCCCGTGGATGCGCCCATGGGACTGTCAAACCTGGAATCCTCAAGGCTTTCGAAGTCGATACCGGCTTCTTTTATCATCCGGCCCAGTTCCCTGGTCGTGAGCACTGCATCAACATTGGGCAGTCCGTCATTAGCCAGCTCCGGCCTCGTTATCTCAAACTTCTTGGCTGTACATGGCATCACTGAGACCACGAAGATATCCTTCGGATCGATGCCCAGCTTCTGCGCGTAATATGATTTGGTAAGAGCACCGAGCATCATATGGGGTGATTTGCAGCTCGACAGGTGGTCCAGTTCATCCGGCCATGTGTGTTCGACATACTTTATCCAGCCCGGACTGCAGCTGGTTATCATGGGCAGTACGGCCTGTTTCCCGCTCAGCGCCGCTGTGAGTCTTTCCAGCAGTTCGCTCCCCTCCTCGATTATCGTCAGGTCGGCGGCGAAATTGGTATCAAAGACATCATCGAAACCCAGCTCTCTCAGGGCCGTCACCATTTTGCCGGTGACCAGTGTCCCTGGCTCGTATCCGAATTCTTCGCCAAGGGCGGCCCTTACTGCGGGTGCAGTTTGTACTATGACCCTTTTTCTCTTGTCAAAAAGCGCATTCCACACGGCTTCTGTTGAATCCTTTTCCTGCAAGGCTCCGACAGGACATATAGTGGTGCACTGACCGCAATATGTGCAGTTGACGGTATCGAGTGCGAGTCCCGGCGCAGGCCCTATGACTGTATCGAAGCCTCTGTTCTGCACATTCAGTACGCCGATCCCCTGTATCTCGTTGCACACAGTCACACATCTCCTGCAGAGGACGCATTTTGACATATCCCTGATTATCGACGGTGAGCTGTCGTCGATAGCTGTTTTGGAGCGTTCACCGACGAATCTGTCACCTTCGGCGTTGATCATCTCTCCCAGCTTCTGCAGTTCGCAGCTCTGATTCCTGGCACAACTCAGGCATTCCCTGGGATGATCTGACAATATTAGTTCATACAGCAGCTTTCTCGCCTTCCTCACCTTTTCCGTATTAGTGCGGATCACCATGCCATCCTGTACCGGCACGATACAGGATGCCTGCAGGGTTCTGGCACCTTCCACTTCAACGATGCAAATCCTGCAGGAGCCGACACTGTGGACTCCATCCAGCCAGCATAGGCTGGGTATGTATATGTTATTCCTTCTGGCCGCTTCCATTATGGTCTCGCCCTCACGAGCGGCTATCTTTCTGTTGTTTATCGTGATATTGACCATATCAGCACCTCCTGTCGCATCTGAGACATCTCATGGCTTCGGCTATGGCATTGAGCTTGTGGTAGCCCAGTGCCACCTCCCGGAAATTGCGGCTGCGTTCTTTGGGCGGCAGGTACTTCATAGGGAACCTTTCGTGCTCGATGATTTCCTTTTCATCGACTGCCTGAGGTATCTCTATATCCTCGCCTGTGTTGAGGATCCCTGTACCTCCCAGGTACCTGTCGATGGCTCTTGCCGCATTTTTACCATCAGCGATAGCTCGGATGACGGTGTCAGATCCCCGCACCACATCCCCGCCGGCAAATACACCCCTCATTTTTGTCATGAGCGTATCCCGGTCTGTGACGAATGTGCCCCACTGGGTCACCTCAACTTCGTCCTTGTTTATAAAGGGGAGATCGGAATACTGGCTGACTGCCGGTATGACATAGTCGACCTTTATGGTAAATTCGGTGCCAGGAACGGGCTTCGGCTTTCTTCTGCCTCTCGGGTCGAATCCGCTGGTTTCCATCTTTATGCATTCTATCCCGCTCACTTTTTCTCTGCCAATGAAACTTACCGGAGCGACCAGCGGTATTATCCTGATGCCCTCCTCCAGGGCATCTCTTATCTCCCTCCTGTCCGCCGGCATATCTTCAATGAGCCGCCTGTAGAGCACGGTGACTTCCTGTGCTCCAAGCCTCAAAGCTGTCCTGGCAGCATCTATCGCAGTATTGCCTCCTCCTATGACCGCCACTCTTCCCCCTACCTTCACATCCTTCCCCAGGTTGACGTCTCTCAGGAAATCCAGACCATGATATACTCCCTTCAGATCCTCACCCGGGATGCCTATCCTGTTCGGGAACTGAGTCCCCGTGGCTATGTATATGGCATCATGCCTGTTCCGGAGCTGATAGAAGGTCACATCGGACCCCACCTCGGTGTTGAGCAGGATATTCACACCCACCTGTTCTATCAGCTTGATCTCATGTTGCAGTACATCTGAGGGCAGTCTGTATTCCGGGATGCCGAATGCAAGGATACCGCCGGCTATCGGCTGCGACTCATATACATCCACATCATAGCCCAGTCTGGCCAGATAATACCCGCAGGTGAGACCTGACGGTCCTGCTCCTATGATCCCGACGCTTTTGCCCTTTTTGGGGAAAACCAGATCCATGTAAGGCTCTTCGTGTTTCAACACATAGTCTGCTATATATCTCTTGAGATCGGCTATGGCTACGGGTTCATCGAGCTGGCCTCTCCTGCATTTGCTCTCACATTCATGTGTACAGACCCTTCCGCAAACTGCCGGGAACGGGTTTTCTTTTCTTATGAGATTGTATGCATCCCTCAGCCTTCCTGCCGCTACCAGGGCAACATATCCCGGTACATTGACATCAGCAGGGCAGGCATTCTGGCACGGCGATATGAACATGTCGGCACATACCCCCGCCCTGCAGTACCTGTATTTAATATGTTCCTCAAATTCCTCCCTGAAATTGCTGATCATACTCAGTACCGGGTTCGGAGCGGTCTGTCCCAGGCCGCACACAGCCGTTTCCCTGATCATCGATCCCAGCTCCTCGAGCCTGTCGATGTCACCGTCTTCACCCTCGCCTCGCGTCATCCTCTCGAGGATCTCCAGCATCCGTTTTGTCCCGAGCCTGCATGGCACACATTTGCCGCAGGATTCCTCCTGTATGAATTCCATGAAATACCTGGCCATGTCCACCATGCAGGTGTCCTCATCCATGGTGATAAGACCGCCGGAACCCATTATCGCTCCGAGCTCAGTCAGCGTCTCATAATCCATGGGTGTGTTCAGGTTCACACTTGTGATGCACCCGCCTGACGGACCACCGGTCTGTGCTGCCTTGAATGTCCTGTTTTTCCTTATGCCTCCTCCGATATCGAATATGACCTCGCCCAGTGTCGTCCCCATAGGAACCTCAACGATACCTGTGTTGTTGATGGCTCCGGCAAGGGCAAACACTTTGGTCCCTTTACTTTTTTTCGTGCCGATGCCGGCGAACCAGTCCGCTCCCTTCAGCAGTATCGGGGCTATGTTTGCATATGTCTCCACATTACATATGATGGTCGGCCTGCCAAACAGGCCTTTCTGGAACGGAAATGGCGGCTTTTGCCTCGGTTCCCCCCTCTCTCCTTCGATGGATGCCATCAGCGCAGTCTCTTCACCGCAGACAAATGCACCGGCTCCGATCCTGATTTCCAGATCGAAATCGAAACCGGATCCCAGTATGTCCCGTCCCAGCAGACCGGCTTCCCTTGCATCCTGTATAGCCTTGCCGAGTCTCTCCACAGCCAGCGGATATTCTGCCCTGACATAGACATATCCTGTTTTGGCTCCGGTGGTATAGCCGCATATTATCATTCCCTCTATGATGCTGTGGGGATCTCCCTCCAGTATGCTCCTGTCCATGAACGCCCCCGGATCGCCTTCATCAGCATTGCATACCAGGTATTTGTTTTCTGCCTGTGCCTTCATTCCCGCCTCCAGCTTTATCCCCGTCGGGAAACCTGCACCTCCTCTGCCCCTGAGTCCTGATCTTTTGATATCCTCAACAACCATTTCGGGAGTATAGCTTTCGAATACTTTTGCTGCTGCCATATACCCGTCATTGGCGATATACTGTTCCAATGATCCGTGATCTATGTTCCCGCAGTTCCTCAATGCTATTTTGGTCTGGTTTCTGAAGTATTCTATATCCTCCATGAATGAGATATATCTGCCCTGCCTGTGGTCATAGTATGTTTTTTCTTCAGCCACCCTGCCGTGAAGCAGATGGGACTCTACGATTTCCGGTATCTCCTGCGGCATCAGTCTTGTATAGAATACAGCTCTGTCTGCCTCATGGGGTTCTCCTCTTTTTTTCAGTGGTTCCACCACCATGACAGGACCCAGATCGCAAGTGCCGATGCAGCCTGTCTCTGTGACCTGGACGCTTTCTGACAGCCCGTTGGCCTCAAGACAGTCCAATAATGCATCCCTGACCGAATGACAATCAGAAGATATGCAGCCCGCACCGGAACATACCAGTATCCTGAAGCTTTTGCCCTCCATGCTTTTTATGTACGCATCTTTTACCGATATTAGATCGGCTTTGCTTTTGATGGTTTTGATGATCTTATTCGGTACTTGCATGTTCTCCCTCCTTGTCAATACTGATCCAGGATGCTTCGGAGCTTGTCAGGATTGACCTGCTTATACACCTTGTCATTGATGGTCATTGCCGGCGCCAGACCGCAAGCCCCGATACACCTCATTACTTCAAGTGAGAATTTGCGGTCTTTCGACGTGCCTCCCACTTCGATGCCCAGTATTTCCTGCAGCTTATCGACTATCTGTTTCCCGCCGCGCACATAGCACGCAGTACCGAGGCAAACCCTGATTATGTTTTCTCCTCTGGGCTCTGTTGTAAAAAAAGAATAGAATGATACGACTCCGCTGACCTTCGACAGTGGTATTTCAAGCCTTTCCGCAATGAATTGCTGGAGTTCATGCGGAAGACAGCCATAGATACCCTGTGCCAGGTGCAGTATCTGTATAAGGCTTCCTTCCTTGTCCCTGTATTCCTCGATCACCTCTGCGATCCTGTTGTACTTTTCCTGCTCTGATATGTTTTTGCAGGCACAGGCTTTGGTTTTGCTCTGACCTCCCATAGATACCTCCCCCGGACATCCTCAAATGACGTGCCGGCAGCATGAATGAGTGATGAGCCGGCTGCTGATGTTCGGTCACAGTGGATGTCACCATGCTTTGTTTTAATCTTAACAATCTGTTATAAAATTTTTACGTGACTGGTAATACAAATGGGTCTACGCGCTGTCGGCCAGTTGTCGCTTACACCGTCATGATGGTTGAGCGTCTTTTGGACTGTCCGCTGTGTTTTGCAACAACGCAGAGTGTATCGGTGCGTTCCGGAAGTGAGTTCTTCCCCGCTTTTGCTGAACAAAAGCGGTTTAAGTAATAATTCTGTGAAAAGTATGTTTGTGAATTAATTAACTGTATTTATGCAGATACATTTTATCATGCATTGTCATTTTTTTCAACCAGGAAATATATATATTTCACGGTATTGTGTACTTTTTTCAGTACATAAAATCATGACGAAAACAAATGGAATTGGAAAAAGCACAGGAACGACAACGTTCCTGTGCTTTTGGAAGGTGTAGCATGGTGTAGTGTAAAGCTGTGTGTCAGCTTGACTGTCTCACTCTTTCAGTTTTCATGGAAGCATATGCCGCAACCGGCCATAGTTGCCGTGCGATGGGACTGTCTGTGAGCGGTTTCTGAGAGTGCCGCTCCTAGCCCATGACTACTTCCACTTTGTGGTTCTTGCCATCGCTGAATATGGGTAGCACATTCCCGATAAACTCCTGTCCATCGATGGTGAGTGATTTGATTCCCTTGCTCACATGATTCGGGTTGCTTATGGTGATGTCATATACAGCGCCTCTGAAATATCTTCTGACGCTGAAACCATCCCATGACTCCGGTATGCACGGGTCGATAACGAGTCCGTGGTAATCGGGCTTTATACCCAGTATGAACTGCGAAATGGCAACGAAGTTCCATGCAGCAGTACCTGTCAGCCATGAATTCTTTGCTTCTCCGTGTCTTCGTGCATCCTTGCCCGCGATCATCTGTGAATATACATAGGGTTCCATTCTGTGTACGTCGCTTATTTCTTCCCTGTATGCGGGAGCTATCTTCCTGTAAAGCTCAAATGCCTTGTCTCCCCTGCCGAGCACCGTTTCAGCGCACATTATCCATGGATTGTTGTGGCAGAATATGCCTGCATTTTCTTTGTATCCCGGCGGGTATGATGTTATCTCGCCCAGTTCGACATGGTATCTCGTATAGGCAGGGTTCACCAGGACCATGCCGTGCTCAGTATCGAGATATTTCCATGCTGAATCAAGTGCCTTCTGTGCTTCTCCGGTTTCGACCCCTACGCCGGCCATGACACAGAATCCCTGGGTTTCAATGAATATTTTTCCTTCCTCATTTTCCTTGCTTCCGACCTTGTTGCCGAAATCATCATATGCGCGCAGGAACCATTCTCCGTCGTAGCCGAATTTCATGATATTTTCCTTCATCTTGCAAATATGTTCCTTTGCGGCCTTTGCCTCCTCATATTCGCCTATGTTTTCGCAGATCCTCACATACTCGTTGCCGATATATACGAACATTCCCGCTATCATCACTGATTCGGCCACTTTGCCGTCCTTGCTGGTGGTTGTCTGGAATGACTCGTCCGGCTCTGTCGAGAAGCAGTTGAGGTTGAGGCAGTCGTTCCAGTCAGCGCGGCCGATCAGCGGCAGTCCGTGAGGTCCAAGATTGTTGATCACATGATAGAAGGATCTGCGCAGGTGATCGAACAGGGTTGCTGCCTTGGATGGATCGTTGTCATAAGGCACCATTTCCTCCAGTATGTTGAAGTCACCTGTTTCCTTGATGTATGCCGCAGTGGACAGTATCAGCCACAGCGGATCATCGTTGAAATTGCCGCCGATTTCGTTGTTGCCCTTTTTGGTCAGCGGCTGGTACTGATGGTATGCTCCTCCATCTTCCAACTGAGTGGCCGCCAGATCCAGTATCCTTTCCCTTGCCCTGTGCGGAATCTGGTGAACAAATCCCAGTATATCCTGGTTGGAGTCTCTGAATCCCATGCCTCTGCCAATGCCGGATTCGAAATATGAAGCGCTCCTGGACATATTGAAGGTGACCATGCACTGGTACTGGTTCCATATATTCACCATGCGGTTCAGTTTCTCGTCCCTGCTGTCGAGGACGTATTTTGACAGAAGGCCATCCCAGTACTGCTTCAGATCGCTGAGTGCTTCGTCCACTTGCTGGGCGGTCGAGAATCTCTCCATCATTTTTTTGGCCTTTTTCTTGTTTATCACATTGCTGGCTTCCCATTTGTCATCGGGATCGTTCTCGACATAACCCAGCACGAACACAATTTCCTTCTTTTCTCCCGGCTGCAGTGTGATATCGAAGCAGTGGGAGGCTATGGGCGACCAGCCATCTGCCATCGAGTTGCGGGGCTGCCCTTCGACCACCGCCTGAGGAGCATCGAAACCGTTGTACTGACCTATGAATTCATATCTGTCCGTGTCAAACCCGGACACGTCAGTATTTGATGAATAGAAGGCGTAATGATTGCGTCTTTCCCTGTACTCGGTCTTGTGGTATATGGTGTTGTCTTCGTATTCCACCTCACCTGTGCTGAAATTCCTCTGGAAGTTGGTCATATCGTCATATGCATTCCAAAGACACCACTCAATGAATGAAAACAGCTTTATCTTTCTTTCCCTGCTGTCTTTGTTGGATAGGGTGACCTTGTGCACTTCACCGTTGAAATTCTGCGGTACAAAAATCAGCACTTCGCCGCCTATGCCGTTCTTCTCTCCATAGATGCGGGTATAGCCAAGACCATGTCTGCATTCATATCCGTCGAGCTCTTTTCTGACGGGAGCCCAGCCGGGTGACCAGAAGTCACCGTTTTCATCGCGGATGTAGAAATATCTCCCGCCGGTGTCCACAGGTACATTATTGTACCTGTATCTTGTAATACGCCTCAACCTGGCATCTTTGTAAAAGCAGTAGCCTCCTGCTGTATTGGATATCAGTGAAAAGAATTCCTGATTGCCCGAATAGTTTATCCATGGGCTGGGGGTTTCGGGTGTCGTGATAACATATTCCCTGTTTGCATCATCAAAGAATCCGTATCTCATAAGTACCTCCACTACTGATCTTATTCATGGCCGTTTACGACCTTTTACAATAACTGGTCTTATTGTTGGTCCAATCACTGTAAAAGCTCGTCAACAGGCTCTGTCATATTGTTCCTTTTTTGTTTTCAAATCAACAGGGGTGGGAAATCCCACCCCTGTCGGTAATCAGGCTAATCCAGGCTGATATTATTTACCAACCTTTGCGCGCCACTCGTCGTACTGTCTCTGCATTTCAGCTATCAGCTTGTCAACGCCGGAAGCCTTGAGTTCATCTTCGAACCTTGCAACTATCGGATCAACGTCAACAGCACCGCACTGGAGCTGTCTGCTGTATGTACCGACAACTGTCTTACATGCAGAGGACTCTGTGCTTACGCTTTCGTCGTTGAATACGAAACCGAGGCTGTTCAGAACAAGACCTGCATCGTTGAATGCACGGAACTGATCCCACTTGTCAAGCTCTTCGTTGTCGAGGAGCAGATCCTTGAACTGGTCGCCGTATCTCCAGCCAGGACCAAGGTTGAATCTGTCGATACCTTCCTGGGTCTGGGTGATCCTGCCGTCAGGATTCACTGTGTAGTGGATTCCCTCGATACCGAAGTTGAGCATATTCCTGAGCTTAGCATCCGTGTAGAGAGCTTCGATGAAGAGGAATGCTCTTTCCGGATTCTTGGAAGCTGCAGGGATAGCAAGCAGAGCACCAGTGGTCTCACGGTTGGACATAACCGGTCTGGTGATGTCGACCTGTACCCACTCAACGCCTGTCGATCCAGTCATCTCTGCATCTTTACCAGGCTTCAGTGAAGACTCAGCTGCAAAGAACTTACCGGTCTTCATCTGCTCAGCAGTATTTTCCATGGTAGCTGCATCAGGATGGATCCAGCCTTTCTGGAAGTAATCGCGGAGCTTCTTGTACATATCGATGGACTCAGGAGCCAGGAAGTGGTTTATTATGGTGTTGTCCCTGTTGTCCGGATAGAGAGCTCCAGGAACGTTGTCGTCACTGATCCTGTCCCAATCGAGGAACTGGAACGGTGAGTCGCCGCCAACTATGAGCAGAGGAGTGATCTCAGGCTCATTAGCTTTGATGGTCTCAAAGAAGGGCTCTACATCTTCCATCTTCTCCACTTTAGAAAGATCGAAGTTGTACTTGTCAACATATTCCTTCATGAGGAGGTAACCCCAGTTGTGGACCTTTTCCTTGTTTGTAGGAACAGCATAGTGGATACCATCGATTGCTGAACCGTTGAGGAAGTCCTGACCGCAGATCTCAACGATTGCAGGATACTTCTTGAGATAGTCGTTCAGCGGCAGGAAGTATCCGGCTGCTGCGTTCTTGTAATAGTTAGCTGCCCAGTTTGCGGTGAAGCAGATGTCGAAGGGTTCACCGGAAGCCAGCATGGTGTTGACCTTCGATTCATACGGGTCGCCCCAGCCGTAAACCTGGAGATTCAGCTTGATGTTGAGCTTGTCTGCCATGTACTTGTTGATTTCCTGCATGACGAGGTCAGTATCAGTTTCCTGTTTGTCACCGACCAGTGTGAATGTGAGCTCAACAGTGTCCTTGAACTTCGGTGTGTCAGTTGGCGTAGTGGTGCCGCCATC
>DGEE01000072.1:5481-9311 GCA_002385815.1 Hungateiclostridiaceae bacterium UBA3934 | reverse complement strand
GTGCCGCCATCGCCGCTGGGACCAGCAGGATCCTTCTTGTCGCCACAGCCTGTCAGTACGAGCGAAAGTGCGACTACTAGTGCGAGTGCAAGGCACAAATACCTTTTCATACTGCGCATAGAAAAATACCTCCTAAAAATATAGTTTTTATGTGATGCATCGCTCCCCGCAACTGAATGCGGGAAGCAACGCCATCAACCTTTTACAGCGCCTATTGTAAGGCCCTTCACAAAATATTTCTGGAAGAAAGGATAGGCAAGCACTATAGGGCCAATCGAAAGGACCGCTATTGCCATCCTCAGGCTTTCGCTTGGCAGATTTGCAAGTATCTCGGACATATGGGAGATCTGGTTGCTGCTGTTCAAAAGGTTTTGAACAGCTATCAGCGTCTCATACATGAGATACTGCATGTTATAGTTCTTAGCATTTGTGACGAATACCATCGGCAGATAGAAGTCGTTCCAGTAGTTCAGGGTGCAGAACAGTCCGACTGTGGCAAGCCCTGCCTTACACAACGGAAGAACTATGGTGAAATATGTCCTGAACTCTCCTGCTCCATCTATTCTTGCCGACTCTATGATCGACTCCGGAACAGTCGTCTTGTAGAATGTCCTCATTATCATCATGTACCAGGTATTCATCAAATATGGAACTATCATTATCCAAATCGAATTCTTGATCGGTATGAGCTGAGTATACACGATATACCATGGTACAAGTCCGCCACCGAATATCATGGTGAAGAATGCAAAGAATGAAAACTGATATCTGTATTTGAATGCGCTTCTTGACAGCGGATATGCATACAGCGTTATGACAAACAGACTGAGTATGGTACCGACTATCGTAACAAATATCGATATGCCGTATGCTCTCCAGATAGCATCGCCCGCTCTGAGTATATAATCATATGCATCTGTACTGAATTCCCTGGGTATGAACTGATATCCGAACTCCCTGATGGATTTCTCACTTGATACCGAGATCGCGGCTACCAGGATCACAGGTGCAATGCACACTATCGATACGACAGTGAAAAGCAGATTTATAAGCAGATTGGTCGATGTCCTTATTTCATTTATTCTATATCTTCTTCTTGCCTTAGCCATTTTACCCTCCTTAGAAAAGAGCACTTTCCTTGTCGATTTTCCTTACGATCAGGTTGGCTGTGAATACCGTGATACAGCCCACAACTGCCTGATATGTGCCTGCAGCCGAAGCCATGCCTATATCGTTGGTGTTTCTCAGGGCTGAGTAAACATAAGTGTCTATGACCTGAGTGGCTGGCTGAAGTGCACCACTGTTCCTGGGCACATTGTAGAACAGACCGAAATCTGCATTGAATATCCTGCCCACTGCCAGGAGTGTAAGTATTATCATCAGAGTCTGCAGCAACGGAATGGTTATGTGCCATATCTGCTGCCACTTAGTGGCTCCGTCGATGGAAGCAGCCTCATAGTACTCCGGATCTATGCTCGTGATCGCGGCAAGATAGACCACTATGTTGTACCCGGTGTACTTCCACAGTTGGAAGAATACCAATATAAACGGCCAGTATTTCGGTTCACTGTACCATTCCACCGGAGCTACACCCAGGGGTGCCAGTATGCTTTTGTTTATAAAACCGTTTTCGATAGCAAGCATCGAATAGGCAAGGTAACTGACCACTATCCAGGAAAGGAAGTACGGCAGAAAAACTACACTCTGATATACTTTTGACAATCTCTTGTTCCTTATCTCGGTCAGCATGATCGCACAGGCCACCGGGATAATCAGACCAAGGATTATGAAGGTAAAATTGTACAGGAGTGTATTACGGGTCATCTGCCATGCATAAGGGGTCTTCATGAAGAATTCGAAATTCTTGAATCCTACCCATTCACTTTTTACGAGACTTTTCCAGAACGTTCCGTGGAAACGATATCTCTTAAAAGCGATTACGACTCCGAACATGGGGATGTAGTTGTTTATGATTAGCATTATGGCACCCGGCATGAGCATCAGGAAAAGAGGCCAGTGGTGCCTTAACTGATACATAAAGCCTTTCTTTTTGATTCTTTTGGTCGACGCACTGCTTGAAACTACCAGATCCATTAAAAATCACACCTTTTAAATAATGAATTGAGTTTGAACATGACTGCGAATTAACTGAAGTACAAATCGACACACTATTATGTTACAGAAATTTTACAATCGATTGAATAGAATTGGTTGCAATATTGTGTACTAATTTGTACTTGCGCCTAGTGCAAAAAATTACAACAAAATTTTACACACCTCCTTTGACTTTACTGTTCACGGTATTCTGTCGGGGTCATGCCGACATATTTCTTGAACAGCCTGGAAAAATAGTGTGCATCCGGAATACCCACTTTTTCAGCTACTTCGTATGTTTTGTAGCGGACATCCTTCAGCAGCTCCCTGGCTTTTTCCATCCTTAGTTCATTCAAATAATCCACGAAATTTTTACCCATTTCCTTTTTGAACATCCTGCTGATGTAATACGTGCTTACAAATGTGTGCTCAGCGACCTCATTGAGTGTGATCTGCTCATGATAGTGTTCGTGGATATATTCGACCGCCTTTCTCAATATGAGCTTAATGCTCTTATTGTTGTAATTGTTGACCTTGGTCACGACACTTCTTGCTGACTCTTCGAGAAGGGTGTTCATTTCATCCATATTGGTGCATTTTTCTATAAGACTGTACAGTCCGCTCAACTCAGTGTAATCTATCTTTTTGTCATCTTCGCCTGTTATGAGTGATATTCTGATATTGTTTATCGAAGTGATGGTGTTCCAGTAAAAATTCTTGATGAATTCTTTTCTCGACGGGTCTATATTCCTGATATAGCTGAATATATCCTTCAGCCTGTCCTCAACTGCCGTTTCGTTTCCTGATTTGATGCCTTCAAGGAGTGCCTTTTGCAGTTTCTCCAGCATGGAGTGGTCATCATATTTGAAGAATGTGTTCACATCGCTGTGATATATTATAGAGTTGTTTCCCAGATAGAATTTATGCTCGAGGGCTGCCCTGCATTCATTGAATTTCTGCGGAAGCTCTGTGTAATCGCTGCCTTTTGAGCTGATGGCTATGGTGACTGTGAATCCGAAGCAGTTTTTGATTATTTCCTGAAGATATGTACATTTCTTGTTTATAATTTCAGTCAGACCTTCTTCCGCATCTTCCAGCGGCAAGACTATGAAAGCTATCCCGACTGTGTCCAGTGTGACATGCAGCACTTCGAATTTGTCTGCGAATATTTCAATGAAGGTGTTTATGATCCCGAACTGATAAAGATGTCTGTCATACTGGCTGAGCTCATTGCCATCACTTTCCTCGGCATCGTTCTGTACCAGCAGCATGCGGTATTCACCCTGTTTCATTTCGAACAGTTCCAGCTTTTCCTTTATTTCCTCATGGTTCGTATTGATCTCATGGATTATGTCGTAGAGCAACTTCTCTCGAAGCACTGAAATGTTCTGGACAAACATCTGGCTTAGCTTATCCAGCTCAGCAGATCTCTGGTTCTGGAAGTTGAGTTCCTTTACAGCGCGGGAGATGGCAGACGTCAGTTCCTCTATCCTGGACGGCTTCAGCAGGAAGTCGATGACACCCAGCTTCAGTGCTTCATGGACAAAATCAAAATCTCTGTGACCTGTCAAAATGATTATCTTGCTGTCGGGCACATCCTCCTTGATCTGCTTGATCATTGAAAGGCCGTCCGTTTCAGGCATTTTGATGTCGGTGATTATGATGTCGGGCCTGTGCTCTCTGATAAGCTCCAGACCGTCCTGACCATCTTCAGCCTCTGCTATGACTTCACATCC
>DGEE01000072.1:4609-5241 GCA_002385815.1 Hungateiclostridiaceae bacterium UBA3934 | reverse complement strand
CATGGTATCGTTACAGTGACCTTAGTGTATTCCCCGATCCTGCTTTCCATCTTCAGTCCGTAATTTTCTCCGTAGAATAGTTTGATCCTTCTGTTGACATTTTCTATACCGATACTTGTCCGTTTTTTACCGCCAAGGTTTTTGAAGTATGTATCATTGTCCATAGCAAGTCTTGCATTCAGTTCCTCCAACTCTTCCGGTCCCATGCCGGCACCGTTGTCTATGACTTCCACGCACACACGTCCCTGCTTGTCCCTGTATGCATTGAGATTGATGGTGCCCCTTCCCCTGTTCCTTTCAATGCCATGATATACGGCATTTTCTATAAGCGGTTGTATAAGCAGCCTGGGGATTTTTATATCATAAACATCGGATTGTATGTCCTTAATTAATTCGATTTTATCTCCGAATCTCCTTTTTTGCAGTGAGATATACTTGTCCGCATATCTGAATTCCTCTTCTATCGTTATCAGCCTGTCATCCCTGCCGATGCTGGCCTCCATGAGGTCAGACAGGTCTGATACGGTATCGCTTATTTCCGGCACATCATTCAACTGGGCCATCCAGTTGATGGCTTCCAGGGTGTTGAAAAGGAAGTGCGGATTTATCTGTGACTGCAGTGCTTTAAGCTC
>DGEE01000072.1:0-4333 GCA_002385815.1 Hungateiclostridiaceae bacterium UBA3934 | reverse complement strand
TTCACCCGACTGTACCTTTTTCATCCCGTTAACCAGGTTGTTGATGGGTTTCACTATATTTACTGCTATTATCAGCGTGACAAATGAAAGTACGATAACTGCCGCGATGCAAAGCATAATGATATTGTTCTTCAGAGTGTTGGCATCCTTGTACAGGACATCCAGTGACACATAAGATACGATCTTCCAACCGGTGATTTGCTGAGTTATGTATGATATGAACATTCCTGCTTTTTCATCGATCTTCTCACCCATATAGCCTTCTATACTTTCATTCAGCACGTCTGTCATCACAGATAGGTCATCGTAGTCACGGCTGGCTATCAGTTCCATATTCGGTGAAAGTATCATGATGTTTTCAAGATTGCCGGTCAGACCCTGGTATACCTGGTCGAGTATTTCCTTCTTGACATGCATGATCAGCAGACCCAGTTCCTCAAAGCTGTCCCTGTCATTGATCTGTCTGATCATGTAGATGTCCTGTGCTCTCTGACCGTCAGACATTATGTACAGACTGGGCTTCCCTTTCTCCTTCCTTGCCTGTCCCAGCATTTCCTCGTAAGGGAGTACGTTGCGGAAACCGGCCTCCCTCGTATTGTCATCCTGGTAAAATACCTTTCCGTCATTGGTGTAGATGCACAGCGACCTGATTTCGGGTCTGGAGATGACCACCATTTTAAGATGGCTGTTGACGGAGGACTGGGATTCGTAGATTTTGAGCGGATCTTCGATGCTGCTGTCGCTCATCAGTGCTTCATATATTTTTTCATCATAAAGCAGGTCCTGTGATATCTGTATCAGGTTATTGATATAATCGTCAAGACGGAGGCGGATCATGTGCAGGATATCCCTCGAATAGTCGGTGGAGTTTTCTTTTATGATGCTCTCGGAATTTTTGTAGCTTAAGAAACCGATCAGGACCAGGGGTATGAGTATCTGCGTTATCAACAGCATTACCAGCTTTGTCTTGATCGATATTTTTCCGAATATTTTCCATAAGCCTCTGCGAGTTTTCTTCACGTATATGACCCCCGAAAGTCAGTTTCTCACTGCAGGAAAACACGGTAAAGGCCCGATGTTATGTGTTCGGAACCGGACCACCTGCTCAGTAATCCAGGACGATGCCGTTTTCTATAGCCGCTTCCCACATTTCCTCCGCTGTTATTTTGCCTGACAGGAAATATGGAAATTGCTCTGCAATGTATTTCTCCCAGACAGTCCTGTCCACGAAGGAGTCCAGGGGACCTACCAGCGTATCGGCTTCTTCCAGCATGCGCATGCCTTTTATGGTCATGTCTATGTAGTCTATATCGTAGCCTTCCAGGCTCACATTGCTGATCATGCCCGTCCTGGAAGCAAACTGGGCAGCTGACTCAGGTGATGTCAGGAAACGCAGCAGCTTGATGGAAGCTTCTCTCCTTTCTTCATCTTCCCATGCTGCCGAACTCATGTGGAAAGTACCTCCCCCAAGTCCGTATACCATCGTGTTTTTTTTGCTTTCATATCCCTTTACATAAGGGAATGGTATTATGTCTACTGTATCGTCATCCGGGTCGAACTCTCCAATATACCAGGACCCCTGAACGATCATAGCCGCTTTCTTCTCTTTGAAAAGTACATTTCTCTCATTGTTGGACATGGTAAAGCACTCCCTGGGGAATGCTCCCATGTCGTACAACTCTTTTATCATGTTGAGGGCGGTTATGTGGCTTTGCTTTATCCTCTGACCTTCGATGAACGGGATTTCGGTGTCGTGCTTCCCTCCGACTAAAGGCACCAGGTTCTGATAGAGGTAGGTGCCCTCAGCCTCTGTGTTGAAGGCGATGGGTACGATATTGTTTTTATTGAATATTATGACGGCTTCCTTTAGTTCATCATAGTTTTCAGGTATTTTCACGTCATATTTCTCAAACAGGTCCTTGTTTATAAACATGCACTCGAATATTATTTCAAAGGGCAGGCCGTAGATCCTTGCATTGTATGTGGTGTAGCTCCACATGTCCGGATTGAATTGTCTCTTCCATGCCAGATTATCCATGAGCAGGCCTGTCAGATCAGCTACCTTTCCGGCTTTCACCAGCTTCTTTATGTCGGAGCCGGGCCACAGGCCGAATACATCCGGGTCATTCCCTGACGCGAAATCTGTCTTGATCTTGGGCAGGAAATCCTCTCCGAACAATGACTCGTTGATAACGCTAATGTCGGGGTATCTGTTTTCGAACTGACTCAGGATCTGCTTCAGCATTTCTGCCTTGCTGTCGACACCGCCCCAGCTGCATATGAATCTCAGTGTAATCCTGGAGTTCCCCTGGGGGACGATCCTCCAGTCAGATTCGGGGTGGTCTGCCGATGTCCTCGTGCAGGCTCCGGTCATTACTGCCATGGACAACAGAAGCAGCAATGCTGTTATCGATCGTAATATCTTCATTATTGCAATACAGCTCCTTTTTACTGCAGTTCCTTTGACCCTTCGATCAGTGAATTGCTGACCAGGCGGATGCTGTCACCCTCGGCATCGACTGTGATGCTGTCACCGGGCTTTATATTCCCGATGAAGAACTGCTCTGTCAGCTCATCTTCAATATATTTCTGTATGGTCCTTCGAAGCGGCCTTGCTCCGTATTTGGGATCATAGCCTTTTTCCAGTATGAATTCCCGGGCTCTGTCGGTATAGCTTATGCTGATGCCTTTATGCTCTGCCTCGGAGCTCACTTCGTTAAGCATCAGGCCTATGATCTGCATAAGTTCGTCCTTGCTGAGCTCGGTAAATACGATGATCTCATCGAGCCTGTTCAGGAACTCAGGGCGGAAGGTTTCCTTCATCACATCCATTATCCTGCTCTCCAGATCTCTGTAGCCGTCCTTGTTGAAGCCGAGTCCGTAAGCCTTCAGGCTTGTTCCTGCATTTGATGTCATAATAATGATCGTGTTTTCAAAGTTCACGACACGGCCGTGGCTGTCTGTGAGTCGTCCATCATCCAGTATCTGCAGCAGCATGTTGAAAACGTCAGGATGCGCCTTTTCGATCTCATCCAGCAGTATGACTGAGAATGGCTTTCTTCTGACCTTTTCCGTGAGTTGTCCGGCATCGTCATAGCCTACATACCCAGGTGGTGATCCGATCAGCTTCGATACGGAATGTTTTTCCATAAATTCTGACATGTCGAGCCTGATAAGAGCGTCTTCCGTTTCAAAGAGCTCAACGGCCAAAGCTCTGACAAGCTCTGTCTTGCCCACCCCTGTCGGGCCGACGAATACAAAGGATGCGGGCTTCTTTCTCTTCCTGAACCCGGCTCTGTTCCTTCTGATTGCTCTTGCAACGCTGCTGACTGCCTGATTCTGACCTATTACTCTCCTGTGGAGTCTTTCTTCCAGGTTCATCAGCTTCTCAGCTTCCACCTCTGTCAGCTTCTGCACCGGGATTTTGGTCCAGGATTCTATTACATGAGCTACGTCTTCCACAGTCAGAATATGTTCCTTGTTTTTCTGCTCAAGTTCGTGTATCTTCTGGAGCAGTTTGCATTCACGCACTTTCAGATCCGCTGCCTTCTGATAATCCTCTATGGAGTCCGCTGAAACTGCATTTTCCTTCAGTTCCTGAACCTTCTTGAGTTCGCATTTGAGTTCCTCGAGTTCAACAAGGGCAACGTTTTTGAGATTTACCCTGGAACCCGCCTCATCTATGACATCTATGGCCTTGTCGGGCAGGAATCTGTCAGTTATATACCTTTCTGACAATCTGACAGCAGATTCTATGACTTCATCGGGTATCCTGACCTTGTGGAATTCTTCATAATAGCCCCGGATGCCCTTGAGTATCTCGATCGTATCAGCGACAGATGGCTCATCCACAAGCACGGGCTGGAACCTTCTTTCGAGTGCTGAATCCTTCTCTATATGCTTGCGGTATTCGTTGAGTGTGGTGGCTCCGATAATCTGGAGTTCACCTCTTGTAAGAGCGGGTTTGAGAATATTTGCAGCATTCATTGCCCCTTCGGCTTCTCCGGCTCCTACTATGTTATGCAGCTCGTCGATTACGAGGATGACATTGCCTAAAGCTTTGGCTTCCTCGATGATGCCTTTCATCCTGCTTTCAAACTGTCCTCTGAATTGGGTTCCGGCGACGATGGCTGTCATATCCAACAGGTACATTTCGGTGTTTAAAAGCTTTGCAGGCACCTGATGCTTTGCTATCCTTACAGCCAGTCCTTCCGCTATGGCTGTCTTGCCCACTCCGGGTTCGCCGATGAGCACCGGGTTGTTTTTCGTTCTCCTGTTGAGTATCTGCAATACACGGTCTATTTCCCTGTTTCTGCCTATGACCCGGTCGATC
>DGEE01000091.1:23052-24531 GCA_002385815.1 Hungateiclostridiaceae bacterium UBA3934 | reverse complement strand
GGTGTCGCCATCGTAACTCCGTTCTCAGATGATGGGGTCGATTTTGAAAAACTTGGTGAACTGCTGGAATTCCAGATAAGAGAAAAAACTGATGCCATAATCGTATGCGGAACCACAGGGGAAGCTTCCACAATGCCCGATGATGAGCATATCGATGTCATCGAATATGCTGTTAAAAAAGTGAACGGCAGAGTTCCTGTTATCGCAGGCACCGGAAGCAATGACACGAAACATGCTGTAAAACTGAGCAAACGCGCAGAGGAAGTCGGCGCTGATGCGATACTGAGCGTCACTCCTTACTACAATAAAACTACACAGCACGGCTTATATCAGCATTTTAAAGCCATCGCCGATAGTATAGACATACCGGTGGTATTATATAATGTACCGTCGAGGACGGGTCTGAACATAGATGCCGATACGGTCGTAAAACTGGCTGAGATAGACAATATTGTCGCTATAAAGGAATGCAACCTGAACCAGGCCGGAGAGATCATAAGCCGGTGCGGCGACGATTTTTCCGTATATTCCGGCGAAGATGGTCTTGTCCTTCCCATGTTGTCATTAGGCGGAAAAGGCGTAATATCCGTCATGGCAAACATAATACCCGGGGACACACATGATATGGTGACCGGATACCTTTCCGGCGACATCGAAAAAAGCAGGGAGCTCCAACTCAAGGCAATCGGACTTATTAAGGCATTGTTCATCGAAGTCAATCCAATACCGATCAAGGAAGCAATGAATATTATGGGGATGGGCGTAGGGAAATGCCGCATGCCATTGGTGGATATGAGCGATAAGAACAGAGAAATACTTAAAAAGGCAATGCAGAATTACGGTTTAATATAAAAATTCGGCAGACAGCGGGACAGCCTGCCAACATTCAGCATGTCCCCCCTGCCTGGAAAAGGATGTGTACGATTTGATAAAGATTCTCTTAAGCGGCTGCAATGGTAAAATGGGTCAGGTGATAACGAGACTTTCAGCACAGCAGGATGATCTCAGGATAATCGCCGGATATGACATATCCGAAGACGGTACTAACTCATACCCGGTGTATACAGATCTGAAAAAATGTGATATCAGACCCGATGTATTGATAGACTTTTCAAATCCTGCAGCCCTTGAAGCACTCATAAACTATTCGACAGCCAACAGGATACCTGCAGTTATTGCCACGACAGGACTGTCCCAGACTCAGTTCAGGATGCTTGAAAAAGCATCAGAACAGATTCCCGTGTTTTTCTCAGCAAACATGTCACTTGGCATAAACCTGCTGATCGGCCTGGTCAGGAAGGCAGCAAAACTTCTGGAATCAAATTTCGATATAGAAATAATAGAAAAACACCACAATCTCAAACTGGATGCTCCCAGCGGGACGGCGCTCGCCATAGCCGATGCCGTCAACTCGGTGCTGGAACAGAAACAGGAATATGTGTATGACAGACATTCCCGCAGAAAAAAAAGAAGCAGACA
>DGEE01000091.1:21320-22746 GCA_002385815.1 Hungateiclostridiaceae bacterium UBA3934 | reverse complement strand
CAGGAATAGTCAGGAGTATCTTCTGACTATTCCTGCTCTGTATGGAAGGAGGCAATCATATGTCAGACAAACCCGTATCAAACATCTCTGTATCCTATAATATCGCTTTGGTCACTATCTACAGGCTCCCTTACGACACAAGACTCCTCTCTGACATCTTCAATGGAATCGCGCAGAAAAACATCAATATCGACATGATTAGCCAGTCCCCTCCCTACAGGGGCATCATAAGCCTGTCCTTCAGCCTTCCGGCGGACAAACTTGTGGATGCACTTAGTGTACTGAATGGATTCAAAGCCATCGTAAAGGACCTCAGGGTCGAAGTGGACGCTGACAACACCAAGCTGCAGGTATATGGCGAAGGCATGCGGAATATGCCCGGTGTGGCTGCCCGTATATTTACACTGCTCGCTGATGAAGGTGTGGAGATCAAACTGGTCACGACTTCTGAAACCGATATATCATACCTCATATATGAAAAGGATGTTGACCGGGCTATAAACGCCATTTCCAGTGAATATGGATTGTAGCTTCCGGGTTCAGGTGATTTCAGGTTGCCTGGAAATCTGGTGACCGCAGTAATTTTAATAAGTGACAGGGTATAATTCCGGCACCTAATAATACCTCCTGATGCCGTCCTCATCCTCGACAGCGACACCAGTTCCGTGATTGATGTCCATCAAACCGTTGACATCTTGAGTATGTCCATTATTGCCGTCTTCTTCATCTTCATCTGCATCTTCATCTTCGTATTCATCATCTTCATTATCTTCGTCATCTTCGTCGTCTTCGTCATCGTCATCGTCTTCATCTTCGTCGTCAAGACGTGAGAGGATATATTTCCTGAGCTTCGGATAGGCATAAAAATTCGTGATAAAACCAGTAAGACTCAATGTCAGGAATATATAAGGTACAAATCCGACCAAAGGATTGAATGGGATGATAAGTCCGAATGTAAAGAAAACAATGAACGCGTTCAACAGCAATATCCCCATGTTTGGGATGAATTTGATGATGGCAAATATCAGCGAATTCTTATACAGCTGCTTGAGTGTAAGCTCGAATGTGACCATCAGCGGATATATATAAATGTTCATACATGCAAACAGCATAAGCATCATGAACATGACTGCAAGACCCGCCAGACCAAGCAGTCCCGGTATCTGGCCTATATCTGTCAGTATCCAGTATGCTCTTATGGAAAGCAATGTGAGGAAAGTCACCAGGAAATTGATGGTGCTTACTATCAGACTCTGTTTTAAATTCGATATTGCTGCATCTTTGAAATCACCCCATATAAATGCGTGTTCTTCACGGGAATAATTTCTCAGGATATATGTGAATCCTGCCTGAGCAGGTCCTGTCGTTATCATAGGGACACACATCATCACAGTGAGCAGAACGAATTTCATTATCGTATCATTGA
>DGEE01000091.1:15148-21171 GCA_002385815.1 Hungateiclostridiaceae bacterium UBA3934 | reverse complement strand
TGAAAAGAACGAACATCCCTGCCAGGACAGCCGGAAGATTGAAAATCAGGAACATCATGTTGATTTTTATGAAATTCCAGAATTTCCTCTGCAATATTTCGAAGAAAACGATGAACGGTGATTTGGGGGGCGCATCCTTTGGCACTCCCGGTCCCGGTTTTGTATAGTCGAAAAGCCCAAAAAAACCTGCCATATATTTAACCTCATTTCATTCAGGATCGACCTGAGTTCTGTGTATAGACACTATAACTAATTCTATCAGCAGCAGGACCATATTTCAATACATGCATTTTACATTTATCCGGGGCTTCCGGATTTTTGCCTAAAAGTATTGACACTGCGTGCTTATGTTAGTATAATATGTTTTGTCGGTCTGAGCCGAGTAATAAGCGCGGTCGTGGCGGAACTGGCAGACGCGTACGTTTGAGGGGCGTATGGGTGACCGTATGGGTTCAAGTCCCATCGACCGCACCAAAAGAACCTGTTTCCTGAAGACAGGTTCTTTTTTGATTCAAAAGTGGTGTAGGGCACTATATACTTTTTAAGAAGTGCAGCTTTGTAAAATCCCGTTCCAAACGCTCGCGCAGATATCTTCCGGTGACACGAGCCAGTTCTTGCAGGACCTCCTGGGACAGACCAAACCCGAACAGTTCCTTCATCGGGGCGTAAACTATATGCTGTATTGCTCTCGAAGCTCCGCTGGACAGCAATACCGCAGAGCCATCACGTTCCACGCAGTCCGTCCTGTCGCACAGGAAACCGCATTCGCGGAAGCTGAATGAGTAAGTCTTTTCAGGTGCAGCACCGCAGTTCATACAGGACTGCACATGAGGAGCATATCCGGCAATGGATGTAGCTCTCAATTCAAAGATACAAGTTATCAGATCCGGATTTTTTTCTGTTTTTGCCAGCATGTGAAGTGAATTCAGAAGGAGTTTGAGCAACCCTGGTGAAGGCTGGTTTTCCTGTATCAATTCCATCAGGATATCTGTAAAATGTGCTGCATATGTCAGTTTTACCACATCATTGCGGATCTCATAGAATGGTTCAATAACATCACAGCTGTTGACACTGTACAAATCACGCCCTCTATAGAGCACCCAGTCTCCGTAACACAATACCTGTGATGCTGCAGAAAGCCTGGATCTGGGCCGCCTGCCGCCCTTTACGAGAGCAGAGACGCGGCCCTGTCCCTTTGTTAGTAATGTGATTATCTTATCAGCCTCACCTGTGCTGACCTCTCTTACTACTATCCCCTCTGTCCTTAAAAAACTCATGTCAACTGAACGAAACAACTGACCAGAAAGACTATGCCCTGGTCCCGCTGGTTGCAGCCTCAGCTTCAGCCAGTCTTCTCTGTTCCGATACCCTTTCCCTTTCTTTTTCCTTTATTTCTCTATAGAAAATATAAGACTCCAGGATCCCTTTGCTCACGAATGTATTCCAGGCAAAATCCTTCAACATTGCATTCCCCCTCTTTTTATCATCAGTATCTTTTGACATAACTGACCGGAACACAACCACATATGCAGATGGGTGATCCGGCATAGTTCCTTTCTTTAATATCATTCTCCAAAACAGGGGTTGTATACTTGCAATATTTGCAGTAATGCTGAACAGTCAGAGTTATTGATAACCCAGTGTTCTGAGTATATTGCTGCTGTTTCTCCAACCCGGCCTGACTTTCACCCATAGCTTCAGAAACACTTGTATGCCGAGCAGGTTTTCCATCTCGATCCTTGCAAGGGAACCGATATTTTTGAGCATTGCGCCCTGCTTCCCTATGATGATGCCTTTGTGTGTTTCCCGCTCGCAGTATATATTTGCTTCTATATCGATGAGATCCTTGCCTTCCCTCTCTTTGAAAGTAATGATCTCCACCCCTGTACCATGCGGCACTTCATCCTGCAGAAGCTCCAGCATCTTTTCCCTTATCAGTTCGGCAGCAAGCATCCTTTCCGGCTGATCAGTTATCATATCATCCGGAAAGTATTTAGGACCTTCCGGCAGAAGCTTCCTGATCTCATTGACGACTAAGTCCGTACCGTCCGCGTTTATTGCTGAAACCGGGATAACTGCCTTAAAATCCATTAATTCTGAAAAGTTTTTGATGGTTTCCAGCAATCTGTCCTTCTTAACAAGGTCTATCTTGTTTATTATCAGAATGACCGGCGTTTTTACGGATTTCAGCTGTTCAGCTATATACAGGTCTCCTGCGCCGGGTGATCCATCCGTTGCCTCCACCATGAACAATATTATATCCACTTCATTAAGCGTACTCTCGGCTAATTTGACCATATACTCGCCCAGCTTGTTTTTGGGCTTGTGTATGCCGGGAGTGTCTATGAGAACGATCTGACTGTTATCTGTATTTATGATGGCCTTGATAGCATTTCTGGTGGTCTGCGGCTTACTTGAAATAATCGACAGCTTCTCGCCGATAAGGTTGTTTGAAAGCGTTGACTTGCCGACATTGGGGCGTCCTATTATCGAAACGAATCCGGATTTGAACATATCATACCTCCCTGCTCTCCTACTGTCATATCTGCGAAAAAATCTGGAATAAAAGCAATGTCACCAGAAATCCGATGACCGCACCAGTCAGAAGCTCCAGTACATTATGTATTTTCCCCTCTAATCTGCTTTGTACTACAAGCAAAGCTACTATCAGAAACAATATGGTTATCGCCGAATTGTTTGAATAAAGCGCCGCTGCTGTTACAGCAGAAAAAGCTATGGCAGAGTGCCCGCTGGGCATCCCGCCGCTGAACGGCGTACCCTTTTTGAACACCATCTTAAGTATCAGTACCGCTGCCATAGTGACCACAATCGCAATAACAGTCATATGCATCGGTGCCTGCTTGATCCTTACGATGCCTGATTCGAGGCTCGTGCTGACTCTGTCAAAAAATATGAAATATGCCACGATTATCGACAGCAGTGCTGAAATGAAAACGGCACCCGCCGCCGTATCCTTGACCACCTTTGCCCTGGGATGATAGATCCCAATCAGTGTGTCAGTCAGTACCTCGATTGCTGTATTGAACAATTCACAGATGATGACCAGGGCAATTGCTATGCATACTATAATAAACTCAAGCCTTGTCAGATCGTAAAAAAGAGACAGCACCAGCACCAGCACCGCAGCAGCAATGTGTATCTTCATGTTGCGCTCGCTTCTGAAAGTCGATATGATCCCGTTGAGTGCATTGTTGAAGCTGTCGATCAGACTCCTGTTCTTCATGTTCTTCTTAACCCCAGCCTATTTAGTACAGCCTCCTGCTTTTCCATCATTTCCTTCTCTTCCTGCTCATTTTCATGATCATATCCCAGCAAATGATACATGCCGTGAGCAGCCAGAAAAGCCAGTTCTCTTTCAAAGGAATGTCCGTATGTCTCTGCTTGTCTCCTTGCCGTTTCAATTGAGATAACGATATCACCGATCAGCAGAAGTCCTGCATCAGGATCTGAATCCCGCCCTGTATCGAGTATTTTGCCCTTTAGTATATCTGCCATGGGAAATGACAGAACATCGGTGGGTTCGTCTATATTTCTGTATTGCTCATTTATCTGTCTTATCGAAACATCATCGGTCAGAAGGATGTTTACCTCGCATGCTACCCCGATGCCTTCCTGCGTGAGACATTCCAGTGCAGTGTTCCTTAGAATTTTTTCGAATTTCGCTGTGATTTCCATAAATGACTGCTCGTTTTCTATAAACACCAATGTTTCATCGGCACTCTTAAACCAGTTGTTTTCCAATCGTTCCACCTTCCCTGTCTGCCATCAGAGCTCATCCGCTGCTTCTCTTTTCGGTCGTTCCAACTGTACCTGCTGCCCTGTCTGTTCAATATCAGCAGACGTCGGGACCGGGCTCCTGGCATCTGTGCTCACCTGAAAATCCTGATCCAACTGAGGCTTTTCGTTGCCCCTGTTGATTTTTATTTCGGGGTATTCCTCACGTTCATGGAAATACCCGCTGAAAATATGTATGAAAGATTTTGCAATCAGGTCGAGATCCTTCAGTGTAAGGTCACACAGGTCAAGCTGACCGTCATCCAGTTTATCCTTTATTATGTTTCTTACTATGCTTTCTATTTTTGTCTCGGTCTTTTCAGCAGCCGAACGGACAGCAGCCTCAACGGAATCAGCCAGCATGACCACTGCTGCTTCCTTGGTGGCCGGTCTGGGTCCCGGATAACGAAAATCCTCCTGCCGGATATTCTCTCCCTGATCCCCGTTTTTGGCCTTATGATAGAAATATGCAACGAGAGTCGTGCCATGATGCTGGCTTATGATATCCCTGACGGCCAGTGGTACTTTATATTTTTCTGCAATCTCGGTACCATCGGTGGTATGTGAAGTTATCACCAGTGAACTGAGGTTTGGTGTCATCCTGTCATGGGGGTTGTCGGATAACTGGTTCTCTTTGAAAAAGTTAGGTCTCTTAAGCTTCCCCACATCATGATAGTAAGCTCCGACCCTGGCCAGCAACGCATTTCCTTTGATCGCCTCAGCAGCTGACTCAGCCAGGTTGCCCACCATAAGGCTGTGATGGTATGTACCGGGAGCTTCCAGCAGCAGCTTCTTCATCAGCGGCTGATTTGGATTTGCCAGTTCCAGCAGCTTCAGCGGAGTTATGATATTGAAGATACTCTCGAATATCGGCAGTACACCTATTGTAAAGATGGTCGAAAGCAATCCGTTGACTGAGACAAGTGCAGCATTATATACAATGGTACGGAGACCGCTTTTATTCATCAGCCCTATACAGGCAACCACCAGTGCATTTATCACCGCTATCACGAGGCCGGAGGCGGAAAGCCTGCTCCTCTGATTTGCACCGGTCACAATAAAAGCTGAGGCAATACCGCCTATGATTGCTACATATAAAAATTGCTGATCTCCACTTGTTATGAAAAATATAGTGAAGGAAAGCAGTATGTTGACGATTATGCCGAGCCTGATATCTAGCAGGATGGTTATCAGCATAGGTGCTATGAAAACGGGTATCAGCAATGGACTGAAGGGCTCCAGCAGCCATGCCGCCACCAGTGTGAGGAGTATGATGGCACACAGTAATATGATTTCCTTCGTACCTTGCAGTATCCTGCTGCAGAAATTCCGGATATACAGTATCAGCAGGAACGATAGCATCAGTACTACAGCCATTATGCCCAGTGCAAAGCCGTAGTCGAAGCCTTCTGTCTCCAGCAGGTTCAGTTCCCGGAGGACAGCCAGTTTGTCTTCCGTCACTATGTCACCGTAGCTGATGATCCTGGTGCCTTCAGGTATTATCTGTTTGTTCTCCAGCGCTGCTTCATAGGCTTCAGCCCTTGCCATCTTCGTCGCATCCTCATCTACGACGCTGTTCGGCTTCAGCAAAGCATTTGCTGTAATACCACCCATATCCTTGAGTTCCTGTGGCAGGTCGCTGATCTGAAATACATTCCCGATATATTCTTTCATGGCGGAAAGATTGTCGATATTGACTTCTGTTTTCATGACTTCGCTGATCGTGCTTATGAGCATTGTTTCGAATTTGCTCACTTCTTCGTCAGTAGCTGATACAATAAGAAAACTGATCTGTTCTTCAGAGAAGCTTATTCCCAGTTCATCTGTTTTCCGGATAAGAGGCTCTGCAGCAGTTGCGATTTGCTGTTCTGTCAGTTGGACCGGTTCCGCCCAGCTTGTATTATCATGCTGGCCATACAGAGTGATAATGTTTTGTCTTGCTTTTTCTATATGGTCTGTGAATTCATTTACTCCATTAATAATATCTATCGGAACATCATCGAGTCTTTGCATCACCGGCGGGATCTTTTCAGCCGCCTCCATTGCCATTTTTTCCGTAAGCATCACATTAACGATATCTCTTGGTGCTGTGATGTCATATTTGGAGCTTTCACCGGATTCGAGCCTGTATTTTTTCGGCGCCGCTCCGTTTTCTACTATGATCACAGCTATGATCACAGTTATCAGCCCGATAAGGACACGTTGGATAGTCTTATTCCTCAGACCGG
>DGEE01000091.1:0-14865 GCA_002385815.1 Hungateiclostridiaceae bacterium UBA3934 | reverse complement strand
AAAATAATCAGCCTTTGCCATTATCGTATTTCTCGTATGCTTTTATGATCCTTTGGACAAGCTCATGCCTGACCACGTCCTTTTCTGTCAGATAAACAAATTCAATGCCTTCGACATCCTTCAGTATTTTCATGACTTCTTTCAGCCCTGATTTCCTGTCGCCGGGAAGGTCTATCTGTGTTATGTCACCGGTGACCACCGCTTTTGACCCCATACCTATACGTGTGAGGAACATTTTCATCTGCTCCGGGGTCGTGTTCTGTGCTTCGTCGAGTATAATAAACGAATCATCCAGGGTGCGGCCTCTCATATATGCCAGCGGTGCTATTTCGATCATACCCTTCTCCAGATACTTATGATAAGATTCAGCTCCCATTATTTCATAAAGCGCATCGTAGAGCGGTCTCAGATAAGGATCCACCTTATTCTGCATGTCGCCGGGCAAAAAACCCAGCTTTTCACCTGCTTCGACAGCAGGCCGGGTGAGTACTATCCTGTTTACCTGCTTGTCCCTGAACGCGCTGACTGCCATGGCCACAGCAAGAAATGTCTTGCCCGTGCCGGCAGGACCTATGCCGAACACCACAGTATTTTCCTTGATAGCTCTTACATACCATTTCTGACCGTGTGTCCTCGATTTAATATGTCTCCCTCTGGCCGTCACACAAATATTATCACCTGTGTATCCACCTATCTTGTCCATCATTCCATCGGCGGCAAGGTCGACCAGGTAGCGGACATTCTGCCTTGTCAGATGCTCGCCCTGCTCTATGATGGTTATCAGTTTCTCCAGGACTGCATATGCCTTTTCTACATTCTCTCTGTCGCCTGTTATCCTGACTCCTTTATCTCTTGAAATCATCCTGACATCCAGGCCGTCTTCGATTATCCGTGCATTCTCATCAAAGTTGCCAAATAAGCTTATGGCATGTTCTACCCTTTGGAACTCCAATGTCTTTTCGAAATCGTCCAATCAATTTCCTCCAATCCGTCTGGACAAACCTATATCCTCAACACATTCCAGAATAGCTCTGGCTGTCAGTTTCCCGTCCTCTTCTGTAAAATATATGTTTTCCTCTATTATTTCGGCTCCTTCTGGCACTAGCTCAAGAGCTTCCTTATATGCTTCTTCTGCAGCCTTTTCCCTGGCATCTGTTTCCCTGATTGAAGCCTGCACTGACGTCACTTCATAGCGGGTAACAACCACCCACTCAAAAGGAAAAACCAGATCTTCACTAATGGTCAGCTTTTTCCGGGTCTCTTCTGTCGTATATTCACTGAACCTGTTTTTTCTCCTGATCAGATCCAGCTTCTTCGAAAACAGTATCAGTGAATGATCCTTTATCATCCTGCCCGTCCTGAGCCTTTCTGTTTCCGTAAATACCACGGGCACTTCTGCTTCATACCAGGTCCTTGCTTTGACAGTCCCCATTGCGTGTACATGTCTGTACTGCTCTTCGCTGCCTTTCACAGGAATGCGTCCTGATATCAGCACCTGTCCCTTTTTTACAGTCTGTCCTTCCGCTACAGCCTCAATACCTTCCGTTGCAATGATCTGCTTAACGATGCCATCCCTCTGCGCTATGACATCGCAAGGTATGTGTCTGGGGACTATCTCCGGGATGTCTTCCCTTTCCCTGATTTGCACCTTAACTTTTGTTCCCCTGATGTTTATGCTGATCCAGGATATCCTGCCGATTTCAAGCATCATCCTGTCAACAGTGGCACGGGTATCTATCCCGTATTTCAATCTGCCGGGCTTTATCCCATTGCCGGCCAGCACATCTTCAATGAATGCGGTCTCCAGCCTTTCATTGCCGCTGATCTCAATACTCCATATAAATGATGCAAGGACATTGAGCAATATAAAAAACAAAACAGCTCCTGCGAAAAATGCCTTCCGTCTGCGATATTTATTAAAAACAAACGGCAGGCCCGTTTTCTTCAGCAGCCTCACCCTGCATCCTGTCTTCCTGGCAACAGGTCTGATGAGCCTGAACCCGCTGATGCTCATCCTCGCCGTCACCCTGTGCTCTTTCTGTATCCTGACATTCCACAGAAGTATCCGGCGTCTGGCACAGATATTTATAAACTTTTCTATGAAAAAGCCTTCGACTATAATAATAACATATCCGCGTGCGTAATTCCACAATCTGAACAGCAAGAATTTCACCCCGCATCGGTAAATTCGACTGAATGGACAGTTCCCGATATGATGATGTCATCATGGGAGATTTCTCTTATCACCAGATTATTTCCAGTGATCCTGACAATGCCTGACCCTGTCTTGACCCTCATGTATCCGACGCCGTACTCCAATACCGACTTGTAATTTTCGATCATCATATCTCTGCAGCCTATCAGTGTCAGCTTCGGACGATCCAGAAGCAGATCTTTGGGGAGTTCGAGCAATTCAGTGAATTTCTCTCTGAAGCTCTTTTTGATGGTTCCTTTTCTGTTTCTGCCTTTGCCCGGCTTCGCATTCGTATTACCGGGATTACTCTTTGCCATCGGTCCCAACTCCAGCCTTCCCGGATGGCAGCAGGTCGTGTGGATCGCCAATACTGTATCCCCTTTCCGCCGCTCCCTTTATGATGCTGTCCAGCGCATGTGCATTGTCCTTTGATACGGCATGCAGCAACAATACGGCACCGTTGTGCAGATTGCGCATAACTATGTCATATGCATACTGTGGGCCCCTTATCTTGTCGCGGTACCAATCGTCATATGCAAAACTCCAGAACAAAGTACAGTATCCGAGATCATTGGCCAGTTGAAGCGTCCTTTCGCTGTATTCACCTTTTGGCGGGCGCAGGAATTCCATACCCTTTCCGAATTTTTCCCTGAACGCCCTTTCCAGTCCAAGTATCTCTTCCTCTATCTGTCTGTCATCCAGCCCCGGAAGGCTGGGGTGATGTATCGTGTGATTTCCTACTAAATGCCCTTCCTCCACCATTCTTCTGACAAGGTCCTGATGCTCTTTAAGATAAGGACCTGTTATAAAAAAAATCGCCTTGACATCGTTTTTTGCAAGTGTGTCAAGTATCATGGGAGTATATCCGTTTTCATAACCTTCGTCGAAAGTCAGGTAAATGACACTCTTTTCTGTATCGCCTATCCATACAGCTCCATATTTCCCGAGAAGCTCGGGGGCACCAGGATCTGCATTGGGCGGTAAATTGTCCGGTCTCCGGGAAATTCCCCACCTCAGTAATCTGTTGTTGAGTGCTTCCTTTGCGAGAGCCATTTTCCCTTCGCCATCGTCAAAAACAGGGCTGTCCGGATCTCCGCGAAAAACTGCCGGATCACTGGCGATGTCCTCTGTGCCCCAGTTTTCGTGCATAAATATGTCCGTTTCCTCAGCTTCATCCTCTGAGAGCCTTCCGCTTATCTCGATCGCGAGATCCATATCACTGAACCGGCTGGCATATACACCGCCAAGATCGCTCAGCGCAGGATTATATGACGATGACCCCGAACATCCTGAAAGCAATGTGGCCAGACACAAAACGATAATTGCTGCCGTAATCCTGGCCCGGCAAATTTTTCTGCTGTCCATACAAGATCCCATAGCATGACCTCCTGAAAGAATAGCATAAAAAAGCCCGCTTGCCCGCCATTAAATGGCATTATACAAGTCAAGGCCATATATGCCTGCTCATTAATTTTATTTCGGAAGCCTGAAAATATGCTGGTTACTTTTGAACAGCCCTCACTCCACGGGAGTAAGATAATCAGTTCTGATAGATGTGCCGTCATCGACAAACTTGTATATCACGATTTCGTCTGATTTTTTTATGTTGACCTTCACGAATTCCTTAAGCCCCTCCACTATCCCATCGATCATCATCAGTGATCTTTCCAGATTGTCAGGGTCTGCTATTGCTTTGATTATAAACGGAGCTTTGAACTGCTTACCATTTATCATGATATAATCTCCAGCTCCGCGTATCTCTGTCATGGCCACAATCCTCTCATCATTGACGGAAATAGCCTGTGCACCACTGGCTCTGAGCTCATTGACAACATCCAGTATGTCGTCATCATATACATTGCTGAATTCACCATCATCCAGCGTGACTATTATGCCAGCTCCCTTCACAGTTTCGAGACCGGCAAATACCCTTGCCTTCAGAAGATTGTTCTTGAGTTGCTGCACTGCCTCGCTGTCTCCGGCTTTGACCCTGGCAAATGTCTGGTTTTCTTCCTCCAGCTTCAAATACCTTTCCTGAAGCTCACTTTTCTGGTTTTGAAGCTTGATCACTTCTTCCTTCAGTTCTTCAAGTCTTTTATTTTCAAGGCTTGCTATGCTCTGATGCTGGTTTACGCTCTTATACTGCAGTGAAAGCATGATGCCTAGCAGCATACATACGATCATCATCGCTAAATTGCGTGCGATCTTCATTTTTCGACTACCTCCAGTCCCGATATATATCTGTCCAGCTTGTCAGCACCGCTGAATTTGGATATCCTTATCTTATCTGATTTTTTTATGTCAACCAAAATGTTGAATTCTTTCAATTCAGCAACTTTATTGCTTGTACTCATAGCTTCATACAATCCGTCAGGTTCGCCGATGGCCTCGATAATATATGGTACAGGATACCTGTTGTCATTTATTATTATTGTCGGTCCTGCGCATATTTGCTCGCTCATGGGAACGACCCTCTCTCCGTTGATGGCAATGGCCTGAGCTCCTGCTGTTTTCAGTTCGTTCAGTATGGTCCTGATATCATAATCATGTATGATGAACCATGAAGGAGGCATACCCGGCTCCCTCACAGGTGCATCATCGAGAGTTATGGTGATGCCGGCCCCCTCTACTCCCACAAGACCTGTATGCAATTTGATGATTTCCCATTCCCTGCTCAGCTGATCATCATTCTGCAGTGCTATATATTCTTTTATTATATCATTCTGCAGTGCAATGTTTTCATCTATCGCTGTCCTGAGTTCGTCTATCTCCAGTCTGAGTTCTGCTATCTGTTCTCTCAGTATATTGGCATTGAGCGCACTGGAGGCAGTGGCCTTCCTGGCGTTCAGGGTGCTTTTCAACTGCCATGCCGTGACCATTCCCAGCAATATAAACACTATAAACAAAATATATCGGCTCGCAGGCTTCTTCATAGCGACTCCCATAGTGAAATATCATGTCTAACTCAATTCTACTTATTAAACATGGCGATTTCAAGTGAAAACTCAGATGATAAGATTTCCCTTTGATCCCTTTCAACCAGGACATGGTAATTTTCGACACCGGTTTATATATGGTCTGACTTTCCTGCAGAAATAACAGTTCAGTCAGCGCATTTACATTGACTTGCTAACTTCGGCTTATTTCCCTGACCTTTCTGACATAGATATTTGTCAGTTCCTCGGCGAACTCTTCACTGAAACCCTCTCCGATCACACTGCACATAGGTCTTTCCGCATCCGGCAGCACCAGTACCCAGCCATTATCGCTAAATACCTTGACTCCTTCGAGCATTTCCATCCTGCTTCCGTAGTTATCCTGGATTATTTTTCTGATAACTCTGCCTTTTGCATCCCAATTGCATTCAACTTCCTTCCTGCACATATGGATCCTCGGCAGCATGTCTGCCATTTCATGCAGGCTGGTTTTGTTTATCTTCATGAAATCAAGCAATTTCATCAGCCCGGCCGCTGCATCAAAATGCATGGTGAACTGTTCCATCAGCTCTTCCTTCGTCTCCCTTGTAAGCAATCCGGCCATCATATCCCTTACAGATGTCTTCGTTCTTATGACTCTCCCCTGGTACTCGCCGGCTATCTTTTCGATTACATGGCTTGCAGAAACAGGTACGACTACTGTACTGCCTCTTATTTTTCTGAGAACAACCAAAGAAACAAGTGCAGTGAACATATCTTCGGTCACGAGCCTTCCCAGCGAATCCACCAGCAACATTTTTTCACAGGAATCTTCTATGGATACACCAATATCGAAATCACCGGTTTTCACGAAATCACAGAACTCTTTTATATCTCCATTGCTGCCGGCTGACACGGTCACGACTTCGCATCCGGTTTCAGTCAGCAGATCTGAAATCGATCTGGTGATATGGTCCTGACCCCGTCTCATTGCAATACGGTAGTCCAGTTTTTCTGATTTGACCTCGTTCAGTATTGTCCTGAAATAATAATCTTCATATCCCGGAATTTCACTCACACTCTTCAGACTTCCTGCTTCACATCTGCTGAAGTCATCCCGGTAAAACAATGATTCGATCTTCCTTTCAATCCCCTTATCAATATTCCTGCCGGCATTATCCAGAAAGTCCAGCGCCAGCCTCTGACAGTTTTCTCCGCAACCTGCTGCATGGATTGCTCCATCAAGTCTGTAGAGTCTTACAGCAGATCTCAGCGCCGGAAGCAGCAGTCTCTTGTAGTCATTCACATGTACACCAGCTGACAGTAATCCTGAGACAAGTGCGCTTTTGATCATCGTTGCGGCCGCTGTGCCATCACAACTGACCCCGATCACTTCTCCGCTTTTAACTGCTGACGCGAATGCTGCACCGATCCTGGCCGCAAACTCCGGAGTTATGTCGATATTCACAGCACCTGTAACCCCTCTGTTGCCGAATATATGTCTCTCGGTTTTCGATCCCCACACGACATTGGCACCAATCTCCATACATTGGTCTATACGTTTGCCGGGCCAAATTTTTACTGAAGGTTTTATGAGCGTTCTTTCACCTATTCGTGAAAACTCACCTACAACTGAGCCCTCAAAAGCAGATACTCCGTTTTCAAGCACAACTCTGCTGCATATCACGCCGCCTCTCAGCTCAGTCTTCCTCCCAATAACTGAACTTTTCCAGACTATACTCCTTTTGATGCTGCTGTGTTCCTCCACGACACAGTTGCTGCCGATTACTGTATAACTCCCGATATAGGCACCGTCCCTGATATGACAGTCATCCCCTATTATACAGGGACCTTCGAGTCCAGCGGATTCTTCGATAATCGTCCTCCGGCCTGTCCATACACCTGGCCTTATTTCCGCACCGGGCATATCAACTTTTACTTTTTTATCCATAACATCGTAGTTAGCCTGGATATATGCGTTTATATCGCCTATATCGCACCAGTATTCGTCAGTGATATACCCGTACATGATCTTTTTCTCTTTCATGAGCAGCGGAAACAGGTCTCTGCTGAAATCAAAAAACTGATCCTTCTTATAGTAGTTGAATATTTCCGGCGACAGAATATATATGCCTGTATTCACAGTATCACTGAAAACCTCTCCCCAGCTCGGCTTTTCAAGGAAGCGTATAATTCTCCCGTCACGGTCTGTGACCACCACACCATACTCCAGTGGCACATCTACCCTTTTGAGAACCAGCGTCACAAAAGAACCTTTATCTTTGTGGAAATTGACAGCTTTCGTCAGATCGATATCTGTAAGGGCATCCCCGCTGATTACAAGGAAGTCCTCATTTAGAAATTCTCCTGCATTCCGTACACTGCCTGCAGTTCCCAGTGGCTTGCTTTCTATATAGTATCTCATCCTCATGCCGAAGCTGCTTCCGTCGCCGAAGTAGTCACTTATATGATCAGGCAGATACTGCAATGTAACAGCTATATTGCTTATACCATGGTTCCTCAGCAAACTGACGATATGCTCCATAACAGGTTTTCCTGCCACAGGTACCATGGGCTTTGGCCTGTTGCAGGTCAGCGGCCGCAACCTGGTGCCTTCACCACCTGCCATAATAACTGCTTTCATATTATTTGCCCTTTCATAATTGTTTTTTAGCGTCACATTTAGTCTTGGCAATTAAGCAGAAAAAATTCTCCGGCATTAACATCTCATTACCAGAAATGCAAATTTTAATATTTCATCCGAATATTTATATGCTGATCATTGCGGGAATATTTTGAATCCATGAATGGCTGGACGATGAACATTTGTTACACAATATGACCTGCTTGACTCTGTGGAAAACTGATTATACCAAAAGGAAGCTAGCATTCCTGTACTGCCCGCAGCATCAGATGTCGCAAAGAAAGGGAGTCTGTCAGGACTCCCTTTCTTTTACGTTCTCACTGGTTGTTCCAGGTATCCCTTCTCGATGCTTTTCCCCACAGTCCTCCAGACCAGAGGAATCAGCACTATCTGTATCGCTGACATTATGCCGTTCTGTATAGCCCGTTCCGGCAGCATCACCAGATAGCCTTTCCCCTGGAGGATCGTGAGCCAGTAAGTGTTGAGTCCCAGGTTGACGAATATTGAAACACACAACACCGCCAGGGAGATTCTCACCATATTCTTGGGTTTTCTGTAAAGAAACACTCCATATATGGCTCCGGTCAGAAATGCGCTCAACGTGAATCCCGGGAAATAAGCCCCCTTGGGAGCTATTATCATACCCAGCAGATCGCTGAGCACCCCGCATATCCCGCCGAGAACCGGACCAAAAAGCATAGAACTGAGAGAAAGCGGTATGAACCCAAAGCTGATCCTGACAAAATCTGTCTGTATGAGCGGTACTACATGGGTCAGCAGTACATTCAAAGCTATCAGCATACTCATAAAAACGATCACTTTTGTCTTTTTCATAAAACAAGCACCTCCTTCCTTTCAATAAGCCCGTCAGCTGCAAGACATGACAGCTGCCGATGCTCCTTCTCAACGACGCTGCGTCACAGAAGGAAGGAAATGCCCTCATGTGACAGCGGAATGCGGTTATTGCACCGCAAAACCAACAGGTTTTTTCGTCCAGCGGCAACTTCCCGTCCAACTGGCACTTAACGCGCAATAACCTACTCTGTCATCTTGAAAGGTATATTGTCAAGCAGCTTTGTTCAGGCTGCTTAAGGTTAATTATAAATAAAATGTAATATTTATTCAAGAATTAATAGTTATAAATCTTCAATGTCGTCAGCCCCATTTTTGTGCATACGATACAAATCAGACAACTGATAGTTTGTCTTCTTGATTCTGCAGCAACCCCTGAAATACAGGACACCTGTTTTTGTCAACAGCTCCAGCCTTAAAATCATCATAGTCCCTTGCTTTTGAAGAAGTCCTTGTATCTCATATCCTCCTTCAGGATATGGTTCGTGATCCAGTCCGAAATGAATTCAGCCAGCTCGAGAATCGTTTCGCCCTGTTTCTCATCGATATCGTGTTTTTCTTTTTCAAACCGCTCGATTTTTTTGATCAGAAAGAAATGCTGGAACTTATGCTGTTCATAGTATTCAAACTTATATCGTTCCATCAGATCCTCCTCATAGCCGAAATGGTAAACCGTATAGTCTTTGAGCTCATTAAGGACCTCCATGATATCGTCGTAACGGTCGAAAGCATCATCAGCATATGCAAGATCGAATATTCTGGATCCAATATCCATCAAATGCTTATGCTGCTTGTCGATGGCGTCGATGCCGGTGCAATATTCGTCCTTCCATTTGAAATACATACAGGTACCCCCTCAACACTATTTCTCCTGATCTCTGATCATTAGGTTTACATAATTACTCTCAAATTATGTTTATGGTTTTTATATACCCAAAAAACAGCACCATAAACCTGACAACACAAGGAATCCGGAAACCCTGTGAATATCTGCCAGGTATACTGCTTCCGCACTCTGCCACCATTGAATGACATAAGCCTTGCCGTCATGAAAAATACTGTTTGTTTATCACTTGAGAAGGAATCGGTTATTCGACAGTATCATCTGGCACGTTTATCCATAGCGGAGCAAATATGCGGCAGACACTGCCGGAATTGCGGATTCTGAAAGATTCTGTTTCTTGACAATCGAAGGTAAGCTGTTGTATAATTCTTTTGCAATGATTAAGCATGCCGAAGTGATGGAATTGGCAGACGTAGTGGACTCAAAATCCACCGGTAGAAATACCGTGCCGGTTCGAGTCCGGCCTTCGGCACCAGGTAAGTGCGTCGGGACCATTATCCCGGCGTTTTTCTTTTTGTCGACCACTTGTTTGTAATATTATGTCTCAAAGGTAAACCGACCGGTTCTCTGAATACGACAAAACAGCCGTTTCACCAGTAAAACCGCTATATGATCCTAATAACTTTGCTGTTTTCTTACCATCCCGAATTTTTCAGCACGGGCTATAATCTGTTCTTCAGTAAGACCCTCAAACGGATCCCTGCCGGACAGATATATGAGGCTTATTATTGAAGTGATTATTATCCCGATGCCGACACCTAACAGAAAGCTTCTCAGATGAAAACGTCCGGTATTCATTATGCGCTCATCTCCTGAGGCCGATAATCAATTCGACCTCCCCCTTGCCCATATTGAGGTTTTTTGCGATATCCAGTTCATCCATCCCTTCTTTTGAAAGGCGCAGTACTTCCTGGTACTTGTTGAACTGAATGACTTTATCCTTCCTGGGGGAAACAGTCCGCACATTGTTTCTGCTGTAAGCTGCGGCAACGCTTCCGGCCGGGTTGACTGTTGCAACATGCTGCAGAGCATCAGCTTCTGCAGACATCCCCGCCGATGTTGCTGCTTGTTTTTCTGATGTGGCTGTTTTGACAGCTTCCTGCTTCAAAGGTGTCTTAGCTGATACAGCACTGCTGTCGGCAACAGCTTTTCGGGTTCTCCTGGTTGTATCCGATATGATTTGTCCTTCATCGGTATGGCATGCCTCAACAGCCAGCGCATTTATTCTTTGCTCAGCCTCTCCGATGACCCTGTTCAGTTCTTCATTTTTCAGATCCATCTGATCCACTATATAGGTAGAAAAACGGTTCAACTCTTCGATCATCTGCTCTGCGTCGTTGATGATCTCAATTAGTTCCTGCTTTTTTTCATCCACTGATTTTTTGAACAAGAAGACATTTTTTTTGTCGATAAAGATGAGTACCAGAGAAGTTAGCACCAAAAGGATGCCGATAAAAATCATGCTGACATAAAATCCGCTCAATTCATCCACCTCTCGCAGACGATCAGACTCCAACTGGCTTGTTACACTCGGCCACTGCGCCTGAAGGTCCTGTTTTTCATTGGTATCTTGTATATTTTCTCAAGTGATACAATAGTTATATCTTAATGTCGATCCTGCTCGTCCTGACTGCACTTCCGTACTTTTTGCCTGTGTTTTCCTTTTTGCCTTCCTTTTCCTTTTCGCCGTCCTTCTTCTTTTTTCCTTCTTTGGGCTGGTCATTCCCTCTCTGTTTATCGGTAATCCTGGCTTCTTCTGTCTTCGAACGCGAGTATACCTGCTTCAGCGTATCCTCTGCCCTGTTTTGTGCATTAACAGCCTGCTGCTGCTGCAGTGCAGTATTCTTCTGAAGCTCGTCGCTCCTGACCTTTGCCGCATCCACAGCCCTCGGTATCATCATCTGGAAATCCACCGGTTTGACAGACATAATCTCACATCCCTGCCCGGCACAGCAAACGGATCAGTTCACTTGTCGATCGGCCCTACTCTGATATCTGCACCATCCCTGTACAGCGTACAGTAATGCAGGTTCTCTTTTACATACATCATGCATGACCCTATCGCTACCTTGGTACCGGGATAAATAATATTGTAGCACCTGATTTTCCCATATGCATCCTGCTGCAGCTTTGCTTCAAGTTGGGTGAATTCATCTTTGAGTTCCACAAGCCTGCTTGAAAAATAGACCTTTGTCCTCATACTCTTTGCAAGCATTTCTTTTTTCTCAGGCGTCAGTGTCCCTGCCAGTTCCATTTTTTTCAGTATCGTTATAGCCTGCTCGGCTTTTCTGAGATCCGTTTCGATCTGTATGATCTCATCTTTGACAGCCTTAAATCTCTCTCGTACCGTTGGATCGACGCCGACTTCGATGTCTGTGACCGTCGCCAGATGGGAGCCTATGACCTTTGCCACTATCTCCTTGCCCACCTTGCAGGTCCCGCCGACCAGCAGCCCTTTCCTTCCGGATAGTTCGAGCTTGTTGCCGCACTTCACATTACTGTGCATGATAGCTTCAGCCTTGATGTCGTTTCTGGCTTCTATGTTGCTGTTTTCTATGTATCTGGCTATTATGTCTCCGCCGCTGATAAGGATGCCTTTGCCCATGCCCTGCATCCCCCTTCGCAGGATTATGTCTCCCCCTGCTTTAATGACAGCGCCTTCGACCACACCCATTACTTCAACATTGCCGCCCGCCTCTATGGTAAACCCGGACAGCACATTGCCCCTTACCGCAACATTTCCTATAAAACTGATGTTGCCGGTGGAATTATCTACATCCGCCTTTACCTCGTGTGTCGCAAAAACACTGACTTTTCCGTCGATATAGCTGATTTGCCCGCTTATATTAGCAATGAGCTTTGAACCATCCTCAGAAATCGAAACATTACGTCCTCTTGGCAAAGCCACCGGTTTCCCGTCCAGAGCAGGAACATCCGTACCTGCCACCGTTTTCCCCGGAGTTCCGGGCGTCGGCGGTATCAAGGTACACAAGATTTCTCCCTGTTCGACGTTCTGTATCAGGTTCAGTTCTCTGAAATCGACCCTGCCATCCTCAAGTATGGTAGGCTTCACTTCTCTGTTGACGTCAAAATGGAATTCTACCTTGCCGCTTCGTCCATTTACCGGAGGCTTTCCTTCTGCTACACATATTGTTTCATTATATACAGGATACTTGATCAAAGTCTCCAGATTAGTCCTGTTTATTCCGTATTTAACGCCATTTTTTGAAAGTTCCTCAAGAACCTCCTCCAGCGTGAGCATCCTCCCATTGTCAGGGGGAGTAAATGTAACATAAGCCTTCATCTTATCAGGCGACACTGTCACTGTCACCGTCGCATCGATTTTTTCTTCCTGCTGCGGTTCCGCGATTTTTACAGGTGCCTTGTCAGCTCTCCTCACAGCAAATTCGACCTTGCTTCTGTCGAAATCTCTGATCTTTTTACGTACAAGCCGATCAATGACAGCATTTATTTCAAGTCTTTTTCCATTACCGACAGGAGGATGCACGGTAAGGTAGACGCCATCATCTTTGAACTGCAATTCACAAAAGCCGTCATTTATATTAAAATCCATATTGCTACGATCCATTAAGATGAGACCTCCGTATAGTGCTGATTATGCTGTTCAATCTTCAAGTAAAGTTCTCTGTCTTGCAAGCTTGCCTCTGAGACGCATGATTGCTTTGGTATGAAGCTGTGAAATACGCGATTCTGACACCTTCATTATCGCACTAATTTCCTTCAAAGTCAATTCTTCGTAGTAATACAGCGTCAATACCATTCTCTCCTTTTCAGGCAGCTTGTCTATTGCATTCCCAAGTATCTCGCTTATTTCGTTCAATTCTGCCTCATATTCCGGTCTGTCCTGCTTTCTGCCACCTGCTGGCTCCATTCCTATCTCATAGTTCTGTTCAAGGAAGTCCTCAAGGGAAATCAGGGATGAAACGTTGACTTCATTGAGCAGTTTGTGCAATTCCTCCACAGATATGTTCAGCTTTTCTGCAACATCCTTGTCAGTTGCCGAGCGCCCCAGCTCATTCTCAACTTCCCAATAAGCCTTTTCCAGTTCTTTACTTTTCTGTCTCAGCGACCTTGGGACCCAGTCCATTTCTCTGATGCTGTCGATGATAGCCCCCCTGATCCTCAAAGAAGCATAGGTTTCGAACTTGACACCCTTGTTTATATCAAATTTATCGATCGCATCGATCAAACCGAATACGCCAAAGCTGACAAGATCCTCATACTCAACATTCGAGCCGAAATAGATGTTCAGCCTTCCGGCTATGTATTTGATCAGATGCGAATACATTAGTATCAAAGACTCTCTTATGGCAGGATCCTTCGTCTCCTGATATTTCTTCCATATTTCCTTGTTGTTATTTGAGTCAGTCTGCATTTAAATCCCCCGTATACCAGGCTTACTCTTCTGCTTTTGTTGAAATCATCTCACTCAATGTTCTGAACCCCTCAAGATCCAGTGCATCTTCCATCTTCCCATCCTCTTCAAAGCTAAGCTTTGCAGCGCCTTTCCGGGCTGCGAACGCTTCTTTTATCTTTTCTTCTCTCTCTTTTCTTTTTCTCTTTGCCTCTTCCAACTCCCGTTCTCTTTTCTTTTCATCCAGTTCATTCCGGGTCTTTACAATGGCGTTTCTGACAAATACACCCAGCATATAGAAAAGAAACATCATCACTGCCATCCGGATATATATCACCTGGTTGTCGACACCCGCAGCATAGCTTATGATACCAGCAAGTAATGCTGCTGAACACCCGGACAAAAATGGTAGCTTCCGAATGTCTCCCATAACTATATCTCCTTTATGCCGTGACCAATGGTTTTGATCTTTAGTTTACCATTTTCGGAATGTATCTCTACTGTCCTGCCGTAGTTACCTCCGGTGTCCTCGGATATTATGGGGATATTCAATGATTTCAGCATCTCTCTCGAAGCGGCTACATTTCTTGCACCTATCCTCAGCATCTCTGAACCTTCGATAAAAGCGAACATCTGCGCTCCCCCGGCAAGCTTTGCTACCAGTCTGGACTTACTGGCGCCTAAAGCCACCATATCCTCTACCAGCTTCACGATCGCAGTGTCAGCAAACTTGGCTATATTTGATTTGTTGCGAGCCTGTTGGCTCGAAGGAAGCATAATATGAGCCAGTCCGGCAACCTTTTTGATCGGATCATAAAGAGCCACTCCTACACATGACCCCAGACCAAGTGTCGTAATAACGCACGGATGCACAGACGACTGCAAATCAGCCATTCCTACCTTTATGATCTTTACCATTCAAAAACTAACTCCCAATGCATTCATTAGCACGCTGTATGTATCTACATCAGGTATCAGGAAGAAATCCCCGACCACCCTTTTATCTCCTTCTGTAAACTCAGTCTCGATATAAAGAACAGT
>DGEE01000158.1 GCA_002385815.1 Hungateiclostridiaceae bacterium UBA3934 | reverse complement strand
AGATGTGTATAAGAGACAGGCCTTTACCATCCACCTGACCAACTTGTTTCTCGGCGTGCTGGTGAAGCATTTGCTCCTCACTGAGTTGACAGTATATGAGATTATTGGTCATTTGGTGCTCAACACTGCCTTTGTTATCATAATAGCCAACATAATGCTGTCCGTGATGCTGTGGAAGGGATTGAAACCACTGAAAATAGCTGTGGTATGCCTGATGCTCCCGATGCCTTTTATTGCAGGTGAGACGGCTGATGTCATGACAGGCAGGCTGGCAGGTACAGGGATGTTTTTGAATGTGTGCCTGATATTATATGCAGTTGTATTGGTTACATGTGTTTTATGCCACATCATGTTGAGGAATGCGATTAAGGTGCACTGTGGATGAGAATTGGAAGTTAGAAGTGAGAGGTGGGAAGCGGGAAGTAAAAAGCGGGAGTTCAGGAGTGGGGAGTCAGGTGGGCGACAAGGGTTTAAGGAGCGAGTGATGGGAGTCACAGGGTATAAGATTGATGAAGCATAAGAAAGGTGCGGGATAAACGATTAAGACAGCGACAATACGAGAGAAAAATGTACAGGATAAATAATTATGACAAAAAGCAAAAGAACCAAGACAAGGGCCGCATGACAAAAAGTGGAAGATACGCAGGTTACTGCTTAATGATAAATGTCAGATAGCAAAAGTGAAAAGCTAAAGTCAAAATCTGAAGTGAGAAGTAATAATTTAAAGTTCGACAGTCTGAGACTTAAGAACCGATCATCAGACCCTGTGTTTTTGCAGGCAAGGACTCGTTTCCCGGTTCCGACCTGATTGTCCTGGCTGCAGTACGAATTACCGGCTGCAGCCTTATTCTGAAGATCGCAGCATTATTTTCAGATTTCTGCCGTACCGGGTATTTGACGTAAGAGCCGCTGTATATTAATATATAAGTATAAATATACAGTAATTTTGCAGAACGGCAGGAAGGTAAGAATATGCTGATAAAGGTCACAAAATCAACAACCCATGGTAACATCAGGATACCAGGGTCCAAATCTCATACCATCAGAGCACTGTTCATAGCCAGTCTTGCAGAAGGCAAATCAGTGATATCACATCCCCTTTTGTCGAAAGATGCATTCTCAGCCGTCGATGTATGCAAAGCTTTTGGAAGCCGTTTTGAGAATTCGGGAGAAAGCTTTATTGTCGACGGGTTTGGCGGCGCTCCCTCCGTACCGGACGATGTGGTGAATGTCGGCAACTCGGGGACGACTCTCCGGTTTGCCCTGATGACTGCCGGACTGGCTGAAGGATATACTGTTTTCACCGGTGACCGGCAGATACGCCGCAGACCCGTGGGGCCTCTGATAAGATCAATGAAACAACTGGGCGGCGAAGTTTTTTCAACACGGGGAAACGATATGGCACCGGTGGTGGTGAAAGGAAAGCTGAAGGGAGGCACTACTGATTTGGATTCCTTCACATCCCAGTACCTTTCATCACTGCTGATCCATGCACCGCTTCTGGAACAGGACACCGAAATCATCGTCACAAGGCTCAATGAAAGGCCATATGTGGAGATGACCATGTGGTGGCTTGACAGTCAGGGCATAGAATATGTCAATGATGATTTCAACAGAATAAGAATAAAAGGGCGGCAGCGATACAAGGCTTTCAACATGGATATCCCGGGGGATTTTTCGTCGGCAACGTTTTTCATGGTGCTTGCGGCGATTTCCGGCGGGGAAGTCATCCTGGAAAACCTCGATATGACCGATCCTCAGGGCGACAAAACAGTACTGGATTATCTGAAGGATATGGGAGCGGAGATCAGCTTCCGCAAGGAAGGGATAGCGATTAGGGGCAATGGGCTCAATGGTATCGAGATCGACATGAACGCAACGCCTGATGCGCTGCCGGCAATGGCAGTTGCTGGCTGCTTTGCACAAGGTGAGACCAGGCTGGTCAATGTGCCCCAGGCCAGGATGAAGGAAACCGACAGAATACATGTGATGTGCACAGAACTGGCAAAGATGGGAGCCGATATCGAGGAATTGCCCGACGGACTCGTAATCCGTGAAAGCAGGCTAAAAGGCTGCAGGGTCAATGGACACGGTGATCACAGGGTAGTCATGGCACTGACTGTAGCCGGGCTGAATGCTGAGGGCGAGACATGTATCGATACTGCAGAGGCTGTGAACATCACATTCCCTGCATTTCCCCAACTCATCAGCAAATGCGGCGGTGACATAAGGCTGGTCAGGGAGGATTCTGATAATGGTGAAGATGTTGCTTTCCGGTATTAGGAACACCGGGACGGGATGCATAAATATAAACTGTCAACAGGGATAGACAGGAATGGAGGTTAAAGATGCTGGGAAATACATTCGGCAGAATGTTCAGGATAACTACGTGCGGAGAATCATATTCAGGTGGTTTCAGAAAACACCTGCCTGTGCCCCCTGAATTATATGGAGGGCAGATGGTGATCGTTGACGGGGTTCCGCCGGGGCTCAAATTAACTGCTGAAATCATAGAGGAGGAACTGGACAAGCGCAGACCCGGGCTTTCAGAGTTCAGTACGCCCCGCAGGGAGAAGGACAAGGTGTTTATTTTTTCGGGAGTGATGGAGGATGACCTTACGACAGGCGCTCCTGTAGGCATGATAATCCCCAATACCGACATCGGGGATGCACATATACAGCAGCATAAAGCCAACAGGGAGTTGATCAGGCCCGGACAGGCATCCTATACATACTATAAGAAATATGGCCGGTATTATGACTGGGCTGGTGCCGGAAGGGCGTCCGGACGGGAAACGGTCGCCAGGGTCGCAGGGGGAGCTGTGGCCAAACTCATCCTGGATTCCATGGGTATAGATGTCATAGCTTATATAACTGAGATCCGCGGCATAAAAGCCTCTCCTGTCACATATGAGACAGCCAGGGCAAATTACCGTAAAAATGAAATAAACTGTCCGGATCTGGAGGCAGCACCCAAAATGATGGAGGAACTGAGAAAAGTCAAGGTTGCCGGGGATTCATGCGGCGGTGTGGTGGAAATCGTTGCAAGGGGTGTGCCGGCAGGTTTGGGTGAACCGGTTTTTGACAAGCTGAGTGCGACGATCGCACATGCCATGCTGTCCATTGGCGGGGTAAAAGGCATAGAATTTGGGTGTGGCTTCGAGCACGCAAGGATGACCGGCTCTGAGTCAAATGATACGCCATACTTCGATGAGGAGTCCGGAAGGATACGTTTCAGGACGAATTACGCCGGCGGCTTGCTGGGCGGCATTTCAAACGGTGAAGATATAAGGGTGAGGGTAGCTGTGAAGCCCACGCCGACTATACTAAAGAGTCAGGAAACGGCAGATATCTCTAAATCAGAAAACACCAGCCATGTATTTGCTTCCAGGAGCGATCCGACGATATGTACCAGGATATATCCGGTTTGCGAAGCAATGATGAGAATTGTACTGGTAGATGCGTTATATATGGCTGAAGGGTACAGAAGCATCACATCAGCTGTCGATCCTGAATGGGAGGGTTTATGAGGGCTGATATTGACAAAGGATCCGGAAACATAATCCTGACAGGTATGCCCGGCTCGGGGAAAAGCACGGTTGGACCCTTGCTTGCCCAAAAGACCGGGAAATGTTTCGCAGATACTGATGACATACTGCGTGATGCCGTTGGGAGAGAGCTTGGGGATATAGTGAGGACCGAGGGTCACATCGGGTTTTTGGAACTGCAGCAGCAGATCATTACATCGATGGAGTTCCTGGATCATGTGATCGCGACAGGCGGCGGCGTGGTTAAGAGCGATGGGCTCATGCAGTATTTCAAACAAATCGGAAAGGTCATATTCCTTGACGAGGATCTTTCAACCCTCGAGAGGCGGCTCGCACCTGGCAGAAGGCTCGCGAGATCTGACGGTCAGTCATTCATGGCTGTCTATGAGGAGCGAAGGCCACTTTATATCAAATATGCAGACCTCATAATAAACTGCAGGGGCAAAACTGCAGAAGAAATAGCACTGGAGATCATGGACGATGAGTAATACAATTTCTGTTTTGATCGTTGATGATAATAAGGAACTGTGTGAAATCCTGTACGAGAGCATCAACAATACCGGAGACATGCGGGTGCTTGCGACTGTCGGAGATGGAAAAGCTGCAATGGACTTGATACGGGAGCTGCAGCCTGATGTGGTTTTGCTGGATATCATAATGCCCAGGCTGGATGGGCTTGGCGTACTCGAAAGTATCACCAGTATGCAAGGTATTAAAAGGCCTTCCATAATCGTGATTACCTCAGTTGGAACTGAGAGTGTCGTAATCAGGGCAATGGAACTGGGGGCTGATTACTACATAATGAAGCCCTTTGAAATAGGTATGCTGATAACCCGGATAAGGCAGATCTATTCAGAGAGGGAAGCTTATGACAGCTATTTGGCAAGACTGTCCGATTACAGGGAAAGCGACAGTGTACATACAGCAAGTTCCGGTCCGATACGGCCTGATACAAACAATGCTGCGCGTATAGTCACAGAATTGGTCAACTGCATCGGTGTGACCCCCAACCTGGCCGGATATATTTATCTGAGGGAAGCAGTCCTGTATGGGATGGAGCAGCCTGAAAGGCTTGAGAATATCTCAGGCAATATATACACCTTGCTTGCACAGAAATACAACACAAAAGTACGAAATGTTGACAGAGCCATAAGATGTGCTCTGCTCAGCGCACAAAAAAAGACAAAAAACGCAGACAGCCTCAATGAGGATATGAAGGAAACGTTTACGCTAAACAACGGCAGGCAGCCGAACAATTCTCAGATAATAAACTTTCTGGTGAAGAAAGCATCAAAACGGCTTATGGATGCCCGATACCGGCAATTCGGGTGATCCATAGCGGCAACTAAAAAAGCTGCCTCATCAGGCAGCTTTTTTGATGGTCATCGATTATTTATTAACTTTATCCTTTAAAACTTTGCCGGCTTTGAATACTGGTGCCTTTGAAGCTGGGATCTGGATCTCTTTCTTGGTCTGGGGGTTTCTGCCTTTTCTTGCTGCTCTCTGTCTGACTTCAAATGTTCCGAATCCAACCAGAACTACCTTGTCCCCTTTTACGAGCGCTTCTTCAACGGAGCTGATAAATGCGTTGAGAGCGGCTTCGCTGTTTTTCTTGTTCAAACCTGATTTTGAGGCAATAGAATTGATTAAATCTGTTTTGTTCATTAATACAACCTCCTAAATTTGGAATTCGACAATATTTTATAACGAAAAACGCGTAAAGTCAAGCATTTCACGATAAATTAGTAATTTGGTACTACATAAAATATGTAAAAAA
>DGEE01000134.1:803-8678 GCA_002385815.1 Hungateiclostridiaceae bacterium UBA3934 | reverse complement strand
ACGATAGAGGCTTATGACGGCGAGCAGGCGGTGGAACTCGCGCTCAGCGAGAAACCGGACCTGATCCTGCTGGATGTGATGCTTCCGAAGATGGATGGCTTCACAGTCTGCAGAAAGCTGCGGCAGTCGATTTCCACGCCCATACTGATGCTCACGGCGAAGGAAGAAGAAGTGGACAAGGTCCTCGGCCTGGAACTGGGCGCCGATGACTACATCACAAAGCCATTCAGCCAGAGGGAGCTGATGGCGAGGATAAAGGCAAATATCAGAAGGACGGCGATGGAAGAGGTGGCAGCTACCAGGACCAACCTCATCGAGGTAAGAGACCTTGCGATAGATTGTGACAGATATGAGGTAAAGAGGGACGGGACGGTCATCGAGCTGACACTGAGGGAGTTTGAGCTGGTCAAGTTTCTTGCCATGCATCCCGGACAGATCTTCACCAGGGAAAACCTCCTTGAAAAAGTCTGGGGCTATGAGTATTATGGCGATGTGAGGACCGTCGATGTGACCATCAGACGCGTCAGGGAGAAGCTTGAAAGAGACCCTTCCAATTGTGAGTATATTTTGACCAAGCGAGGAGTAGGCTATTATTTCGATAAGCCGGAGGAGTAGATGAACAGCGTCTGGCCTGAAAAAGCCGGGCGCTGGTTTTTTCAGCGGTTTGAAGTTTCCTTTGCAAGAGGTGGATATGTTTCCGAGGAGTTTACAGTGGCGTCTGGTCAGTTTCTTCTGTCTGATCACATTCTGTCTTGTCATACCGATTGGACTGTATCTGAATGGCAGGATAGAGAGCAAATATTATGACAACTTCAGAACGAGGATAGAAAAGGGATTCGAAGAATGGTCCGTCAGAAACGGGTCTCACAGCGCCGAGGAGCTTAAGACGGCCCTGGAAAACAGCAAGGATGTCTTTCTGCTCAATCTTGAGCACAGAAGCTATACAATAGTCGACAAGAACGGTGAGATCTATTATACCAATGACAAGGAACTCATCAGCAATCCCCGTGAGCTGGCCATCAAGTCGCTTCTCGCCTCGGACAATTTCGTCCAGGCTCTCACTGGTACCGAAAACAACAAGAAGATACTTGAAACATCAAGCGGCATGAGCTTTTATGATTATGCCAGGCCTGTGAGCGGCAACATTATCTATTTCCGCTATTACAAGGACGACTGGGCCGAGATCACCAGGTATTTTAACAATATCATATATACAAGCTTGCTTATCGGTTTTGCCATTGCTTTTGCTGCAGGCTACTTCTTTTCACGAACCATCACATATCCGCTGGCGAAGCTGATGCGCAAGGCAGAGAGTATTGCAAAAGGTGACTTTGACCAGGAGCTGGAGGTAAAATCAGGCGACGAGATAGGGAAGCTGGCGGACACTTTCAACTACATGGCGGCCAATCTGAAAAACACTCTCATCGAGATATCCAGTGAAAAAAGCAAGATGGAGACCATCCTCAACTACATGACAGACGGCATAATAGCGTTCAACCTGAAGGGCGAAGTCATACACACCAACCCCGCATCTGCGCGCATCCTTGGAGCCGATGGTCTGATGACCTTCCAGGAATACCGTACCCGCTTCGGATTTGAATATTCCCTTGAGGATGTCCTGTATTTACAGTCGAGACATACGACGGAGATGAATCTGGCCCTGGGAGACAAGAGCATCAAGGTCTACTTTGCCGTATTCACCGATGAGAGCAAAAGGCCCGAGGGCGTCATCGCCGTGCTGCAGGATATAACCGAACAGCAGCGTCTTGAGGACATGCGCAAGGAATTCGTCGCAAATGTCTCCCATGAACTCAGGACACCGCTGACATCGATAAAAAGCTATTCAGAAACGCTGCTGGATGGCGCGCTGGAGGACCGGGAGACTGCGGAGGATTTCCTGACAGTCATCAATACCGAGGCAGACAGGATGACCCGGCTCATAAGGGATCTGCTGCAGCTGTCGAGGCTGGACAATCAGCAGACCAAATGGAGCTTCAAAAAAATGTCCCTTGTGGATCTGATAAAGAGCACTGTCGAAAGGATGAAGATCGAAGTAGACTCCAGGCAGCAGCAGATAGAATGCTTCGTCATAAATGAGATCCCTGAGATAGAAGGGGATTACGGCAGGCTTGAGCAGGTGGCATTCAATATCATAGGCAATGCAGTGAAATATACTCCCGAAGGCGGGACTATCACTGTATATATCGGGAAAATTTACAATGACGTATATTTCAAGGTCGCAGATACAGGCATAGGCATACCGGAGGAAGATCTCGACAGGATATTCGAAAGATTTTACAGGGTGGACAAGGCCCGCTCCAGGGAAATGGGAGGCACTGGCCTGGGTCTTTCCATTGCAAAAGAGATCGTGGAAGCCCATAAAGGAACGATTAACATAAGCAGTAAAATAGGGATGGGCACAGAGGTCACGGTCAGGCTTCCTGTGAGCCATACAAGCCTGTAAAATTGAGCGTTTTGAGGATTTTTTATGTAATTTAATCTTAAATGGCATGTAATATTTTTGTAACACATTTTCTGTATAATTAAGCTAGTAATAAAGTATGTATCTGCAGCCAAATGTACAAGTTGGCAGGGCAGTTTGGGAGATATGTGATGTTCAAAAAGCTGGGGATAATTTTTATAGTATTGATGGTATTTATCATCGCCGCATCGGCGGCTTCTGCGAATAATACCGAAAATGCGGGAGATACAGGTGCTCCTGTGTACAACAATATCCAGAAAGATGGCGACAGCCTGGCTTATCCGGTCACAGCTCAGTGGAGCGCAGATACGGGTGAAGCCAAAAGGGAAGCTGCATCTCCGGGATCAGAAACTGTCGGCGAGCCAGTCGCTGAAGAGGATCCGGATGCGGCATTCTGGCGTGCCATCCAGGAAGTGCTCGATGCAGGTGTGCCTGTAGACAACGGACAGTCCATTGTGAACATAACCGTGCCGGAAAACATCGGAGAGAGAATGTCCATTTATGGCAGGGAATTCGAAATCAGTGGTATTACGGAGTACACGGATGTAGAGATAATAGTCGCCAGGCTGAATGGCGAGACCGGTGTATACGAGATCCTCGAGCTTCCCGATGGAGATGATGTTATATACGCAGGTGCCGGTGCATTTTCACAGATCCTTGAATTGGAGTACGGCGAAAACAATCTGCTGATCATATCATACAGATCCTCTGAGAAAGATGAGTCCATGATCCAGTACAACTCGATTTCGGTCACCGCGCTGAGAAGGACTCTGGAACAGATGCTTATCAGAGTCAGGAATACACTTATCGATCTGTTCGGCGGAACAGTCAAATAGCATATTGAACAACGGGGGCTTAAATGAGCCGTGAATTGAGAGAACGACTGAAAACGGTCTTGATTTTCGTTTTGATCATAACAGGGCTGCTGCAGGTAGGAATCCTTTGGAGCTATCAGAACCAGGGGACTCCTTTTAGTTTTTTATCGACGCTTTTTAGCAAAGATATCCAGGTCAGCAATGAAACCATCAGAGAAAAGCTTTTCGTGCCTGACAAGCTTGTCGTTTCCAACGGAGAAAACGATTACTGGATAATTCCTGAGAACCATGATTACTATGACAGATTTTATGACGAAGTGATAGCAGGGCTCAGTAAAATCACATCCGGGAATATAGAGCTGACCGTCTCAAATGAAAAATGGGAGGATATCGTTAAAAGACGTGGGCTCATGGTGGATTTCGGATACACATTTGAGCCTGATCTGCTGGGTTGGTTCCTCGGAACAGGAAGCCCTGTACAGGACATACCCCGTTTCAGTAAGCTGGTGGTCCGGAGGGATATAATACGCGAAGATACAGGGACATTTTACATACTTGGAGAAGGCGGCACGGTATACAGTACGGGGCATGTCAGATATGAACAGGCTGCCAACCTGACGAATGTGATAACCAAGCTGGAGGAAGACAGCAGGAGTAAATACCGCAGATACAAGACCTTGTCCGGAAGCAAGCTGAACAAGCCGGAGGATGAGCCGGACATCCTCTATGTAGTCGCTTCGCCCAGGTACTGGCCTTACAGGATAGTGACGGCAAATCTGCCGCCGGCGGCGGACAATGAAGAGGCACTGGCAAGGGCCATACTCGGGGAAGAGGAAGGCAGATACAACAAATATACATACAACGGAGATATGATCCAGTACACATACGGGAGCAACATATACAGGTATTATTCCGACGGGTATCTCACATACCGGTATCTTGGCAGCGCTGATACCAGCAGAGTGAAAGCCAGTGAAGCCCTGATGAATGCATACAAATTCATTGCCCGGGCAAATGGACCGCAGGGTCCGGAAGCAGATATCGTTTTGTCATCTGTTGAGAAAAAAGTCGGCGGAGTATATGAATTCTGCTTCGATTACCGCGTGGGAGGCCTGGCGGTCAGGATGGAATATGAGACCAGCGACGGAAGCGGCAATAAGCTGGATCATGCGATAAGGATACTTGCGGACAGCAAGCGGGTGCTGGAATGCGACTGGCTCATCAGGAGCTTCAAAACAGAGAGGACACGCAACTACAATGACAGGCTGCTGGAGCTGCTGGGCAGGTATAATATACTGCTGCGTGACATCAACATGGTGAAAATAGACACAGGCTATTATATCCGCAACAGTCAGGATGGGATACTTGAGCCGGCCCTGATAATAAGCACGAGGGAAGGGGACACAGTCTGCCTGGATATGATCGCCGAAGAAGGAGATTGATATATGGACGTATCAAAAGCAAAAAATGTGGTTGTCGTCCTGCTGGTGGCTTTTAATATTTTCCTGCTCGTGAACAATTTTATATTCCATAACAGCCAGAGCGTCAGCAGAGAGACTCTGGAAAATACCAGGATAATACTGGCGCAAAGGGGTGTCGTGCTTGAATGCGAGATCCCCTCAGAGCCTGGCGGCAACAACAGATTTGTTTACATAAAAAGTGAACTGGACAGGGAGGCTGTCGCCGGCAAGCTGTTGGGAGAAAATTATGAGGTGACCGGGGACGGTTCTCAATTTTACGATTCCAACGGAAAGATAGTTTTCTCTGATATGGACAGATTCGTCTATACAGCCGTGACTACAGCCCTGACGCAGGGACCGGTGGGCCTGAAAGAAGCCGAAGAAGCTGCCCTCAGGTTTATGAAGGAAAAAGTGCTGCTGGACGGCAAATATGTGCTGGACCAGGCGACAGAAAACGATGACGGAAGCTGGACTCTGGATTATATAGAGACCTACAGCGATACACTGCTGTTTGACAATTGCTTTTCCATCACTGTCAGCGGCGGGACTGTAAGCCGTCTCGAATATCAGAAGCACCAGTTCAAAGGATTTTCAAATGAAAGCATCGAACAGTTTGAAGCTTACCAGGCGCTGCTGGCCTATTTCAGAGAGGATAACGACATAGTCATCACGTCAATAGACAGCGGGTACAAGCTGGAGGAACCATCGATGGAAGAGGTGGAGTCTGTCGAACTTCTGCCTGTCTGGCGCGTCAAAATAAAAGGCAGGACCGAGCCAATCTATGTCAGCTCACATGACATGTGACATCTGACACCTGACACCTGTATCCGGCAGATGGCCCGGTATCTTACACCTGACACATGCATCTGCTCTTTAAATGTCATTGTAGTATTATATAAAAAACAGTGATATAATGTAATAGGAAATCAGGGCACATTTCGCCTGTACTTTTATACGAATGACAAGAAAGCAGGTGCGCGGGGTCTTGGAGAAAATCATAATAAATGGGCGTAAGCCGCTGAAAGGCGACATATATATAAGCGGTGCAAAAAATGCAGCAGTGGCTATACTGCCGGCAGCACTGCTGATAGACGGCAGTTGCAGGATAGAAAATCTGCCTGACATAAGAGACACTCGTATATTGGAAAACACACTCACCCAACTCGGAGCAAAGGTCATATTCGAAGACAGAAACACAGTTCTTATCGATTCAAGCGGTGTAAATTCCCATATCGCATCCTATGAAATGATCAAAAGCATGAGGGCCTCATATTATCTTTTGGGAGCCCTGCTTGGCCGATTTGGCAAGGCGGAGGTAGCATTGCCGGGAGGCTGCAACTTCGGCCACAGGCCCATAGATCAGCACATAAAGGGTTTTGAGGCTTTGGGCGCGAAGGTAAGCGTCGAGGGCGGGATGATCAAGCTCTCTGCTGACAAGCTGACAGGCAGTCAGATATATCTTGACGTTATCAGCGTCGGTGCAACGATAAATCTCATGCTTGCGGCAGTCATGGCTGAAGGCACCACCGTCATCGAAAATGCAGCCAAGGAGCCTCATATAGTGGATACCGCCAATTTCCTCAATGCCGCAGGTGCGGACATAAAGGGAGCCGGTACCGATGTCATTAAGATAAGAGGTGTGGAGAAGCTGAAGGGTGGCCAGGTCCACTCAATAATACCGGATATGATCGAGGCGGGGACATTTATGATAGCCTCCGCTGCCACCGATGGTGATGTGACAGTTAAAAATATTATACCAAAGCACATGGAGTCCCTGTCTGCGAAGCTGCAGGAAATGAACATCAATATCGAAGAGGGCGATGACTGGATAAGGGTGACGGGCGGCAATGGTACCATCCGTAAGGCGAATATAAAAACGCTCCCTTACCCCGGCTTTGCAACGGATCTCCATCCGCCGATCACGGTACTCCTCTGTCTGGCGGACGGAAACAGCACCATAACGGAAAGCATATGGCCGCAAAGATTCCAGTATGTGGACGAGCTGAGAAGGATGGGTGCCAGGATACGTGCAAATGGCGGAATGGCGATCATTGAAGGCCCCGCATCCCTGACAGGCGCCCAGGTCAACGCCATCGATCTGAGGGCCGGTGCAGCGGTCGTTATAGCAGGCCTTGCTGCAGAAGGGAAGACGGAGGTAAGTAATGTCAAGTACATAGACCGGGGCTATGAAGACTTCGTCGGTAAACTGCAGCGTCTTGGGGCTGATATTTTCAGAGTCGATAAATAATGGTACAGGTCATGGTGGTAGAAGATGAGGCTATGTAGTTTATACAGCGGCAGCAGCGGAAATGCCATATTTGTCGGCACCGGGAAAACAAAGCTGCTGGTCGAAGCAGGATTGAGCGGCAAGAAAATCGCAGAGGCGTTGTGCTCGATAGGTGAATCACCGTCGGAGATCAGCGCTGTTTTAGTATCACATGAACACACGGATCATATCAGGGGTGCAGGCATCCTGTCGCGCAGGTATGATCTGCCCATATACGCAAGCGAAGGCACGTGGAAAGCGATGGAGCACGTGATTGGCCCTGTCCTCGAGTGCAATAAAAGGATTTTTTCATCCTATGCCCCTTTTGAAATAGGGGATATCACCATAACTCCGTTTCCGATACCCCATGATGCCAATGAGCCGGTGGGTTACAGCTTTTCTTCGGCGGGGAAAAAAGTCACCATAGCCACTGATATTGGCCATATAAGCATGGATCTGCTACGCAATTTTGAAGACAGCGACCTTTTGCTGCTGGAGTCCAATCACGATCTGGAGATGCTCAAAATGGGGCCCTATCCGTGGCCGCTGAAGCAGCGCATCGCGGGCAGGCATGGGCATCTCTCCAATGATGCTGCCGGTGAGGTCGTTGCATATATGGCTGAGCGGGGCACAAAGAAGTTTTTGCTCGGCCATCTCAGCAAGGAAAACAATTTCCCGGAACTGGCCTATCAGACGGTCTACAGTGTATTGTGCGAAAAGTGCGTCAACATCGGTTCAGACATCACGCTCGACGTGGCTCTCAGGGACCGCACCAGCAAGGTGATCGAGATCTGACCAGCTAAGCGTATATCACTGGGGAAATAGTAATCCTGGAGGAGCCCCTGGATTTGC
>DGEE01000134.1:0-550 GCA_002385815.1 Hungateiclostridiaceae bacterium UBA3934 | reverse complement strand
GCAGAACCAGCCTATGCCTGCGAAACCGGGGACGCACCTGCAAAATCAGTATTGCACCCACAGTGTCACCAGGTATGGAAAGGTGAAGAATGAAAATAAACATTATTGCAGTAGGAAAAATAAAGGAGCGCTACCTGAAAGAAGGCATTGCGGAGTATTCAAAACGCCTGTCCCGGTTCTGTGATCTCAGGATCACAGAGGTCGCAGACGAGCCCGCACCTGACAACCTGAGCGCCGCTCAGGAGGAGCAGGTCAGGAGCAAAGAAGCTGCCAGGGTGCTTGGCAAAGTAAAGGACGGGACTTATCTCATCGTTCTGGATGTTGAAGGTGTAAAAAAGAGTTCCGATGAATTCGCCGCTGTGCTGAAAAACTGCATGACAAGCGGGAATTCGAATATCACTTTCGTAATAGGCGGCTCTCTGGGGCTGGCCCCGGAGCTTATCAAAAAAGCAAATCTGAGGCTCTCGCTGTCTGACATGACATTTCCCCACCAACTGACCCGTCTTATATTGCTTGAGCAGATATACCGGGTATTTAAAATAATAAATGG
>DGEE01000075.1:27705-31508 GCA_002385815.1 Hungateiclostridiaceae bacterium UBA3934 | reverse complement strand
GTTTACTACATTGCACAGTATCGTGGTTTTCGAGTCAGCGCTGCCTTATTATCACATGATAAAGTGCAATTCCGCAAACGCAGCTTCACGTACAGATCTGAATAAGCATGGACAAAAGGCAGGTCTAGTCTGAATATCCGAAGATACCGCGAATGGATATCTCCCCGGAGAGCAGTTCCCGCCGGATCCCGTCGCTGCAATCCACCAAGAGACTGCCGCTGTCTGTGATGTCGGCGGCAACACCGGTATATTCGGTATTTCTCAGCGAAAACCGCACTTCCTTTCCAAGGGTGACGGAATACTTCCTCCATTCATCCAGTATGACGCCGTTGTTTCCGCCGAGGATATCCTGGTATATCTCATCGATTTCCCGCAGCAGGGCACGGATCAGGGTCAGTCTGCCCGGCTGTACGTCTGTCGATTTTCTCTGAGGGCTGCCGCTTCCTGATGCTGAGAGGATGGAAACCGCTCTGTCCCGAATCTCCGCAGGAAAATCGTCTTCTGTCTGCGAGTAGTTGATACCGATCCCAAGTATGAGCCAGTTGACTCTGTCTGCCTCTGAATTCATTTCAAGCAGTATCCCGCTGACTTTCCTGCCGTCGTATATTATGTCATTAGGCCACTTCACTCCCGTCCTGATGCCTGTCGCAGCATATATGGCCTTTACTGCCGCAACCGCGGCTGCCAGTGTAAAGATCGGAGTTTCAGCAGGTGCCATCGGGGGCTTTAGTACAACTGACAGGTATATCCCCTTGTCTCTCGGGGATTCCCAGTCCCTGCCCAGCCTTCCCCTGCCATGGGTCTGCATGCCTGCAACTACTGTCATCCCTTCCGGACAGCCCTCGGCAGCGAGCCTGGACGCATGGGCGTTGGTTGATGTGATCTCATCGAAATAGACGACTCCCCTGCCCACTGTCTTTGTTCCCAGACCGTTCATTATTTCAAAGGAGTTGAGTTGCTCCCTGCCGGGCAGCAGTCTGTATCCCTTTTTGGGAGATGATTCTATGTTGTACCCTTCACTCCTGAGTTCCTTTATATGTTTCCAGACAGCGGACCTGGAAATGCCAAAACAGGCCCCTATATCGACTCCCGTGATATGACCGGATCCCGCTTCCCTTAGAAGTTTCAAAATCTCATATCTCATTGGGACCCCCCGGGCGCCTTGAATGTGTATGGCATGTTGTTTTCCCTGAGTATGAATACGGCGGGACCGTCAGTGCCATCGCATACCATGTCCGCTTTACCCTGGCTGCAAAGCCATTTGAAATAAAGGTAGAGGAATGTGTCATCCAGATCTCTGTCCTCCTCTTTCAACTGTGCTGTCAGATTGTTGAGATAAAGCTCCAGTGAATTTGAATACAGCACCGGCGTGTCGAGCATCTTCCCCGTCACACTGATCTGCTCTCTCTGGACCGTGGTGATGATAAGGGCCTCAGGGAATCTGTAATCGCCGAATTTGTAATCCGGCACCGGCATGATGGAATTCTGATACAGATCCATAGCCTCAGGACTTCTGCGTCCTGCTTCATACAGTGATCTGTCGGCCACATAGCAGTATTTTTGAGGTATCTCCAGCTTCAGGCATTTATATTCGCTGGACATGTATTTTTCGTACTCGTCCCTTGGGTTCAGCAGAGCTGCGATGCATTTTCTCATGACCCCGTCGATACTTGCCTCACGACTGTACCATTCAGAGAGCTTTATCCCGCATTCCACAGCATCCCCCGCCCTGCCTGCAGGTATGTAAAAATAGACCTCTACCACTATTTCACCTCCGTGATGATGCCGAGTCATCTGAATCGGGTATCCCTTATCTCATCCCTATTCCTATTCTACTTTAACGCCGCGGTCTGTTCAACCATTTAGCCTGCAACACGATGCCGGGATCTGTTTTTCATCCTGCCGCCGTAGCAGCCGGCCGATCTTTTTTCCGAAATTGCGGGAAATCATATCTTATCTTGAATATCCTGCTAATATTACTTATAATAGTCTTGTAAATCCAGATGGAACAAGTGATTTTGATTGGAGGTATCATAATGTCGTTCTTCGAGAATTTGGGCAAAAAAGTGGGTGAAGCCGCACAAGCAGCCGCCAGAAAGTCAAGTGAGATCGTCGAGGTCACCAAGCTTAATGCAAGCATCAATGCAGAAGAAGACAAAATTCAAAAGCTGTATTCAGAAATCGGTAAAAAGGTTTTTGAAAACTTCGAGCAGACTGGTACAGCAGATGAACTGGTAAAGGAAGCCTGTGAACAGATCGTCTCTCACAGGGAGAATATCAAAAATCTTAAGGAAAAAATCGCTGAGGTCAAGGGCATCAAATCTTGTATCAATTGCGGAACTGAAATGGAAAGGACCCAGTTGTTCTGCTCCAAATGCGGAACCAGGAACGAAATACCTCAGCCAGCCGCAGAGGAAAGTCAGCCGGAAGCAAACCAGCCTGCAGGTCCGGTTTGCTCTAACTGCAATGCGGAATTGGCTCCCGGATCAGCATTTTGCACCAATTGCGGCAGAAAGCTGTAATGGAGCTGGTGTTTTGGCCGCTGTGTCATATGCCTCGTGTCATACACTGAGTAATTGAGCATATAAGGATCCGGATAAAAAGGGCGGATGTCATATCCGCCCTTGTTTGTGTGTCTTCAGTAATGATGAGAAACTTCGTTCCCGGGAATTCTCTGTTTTCCGGAATTCCGCTCCACCCGAAAATCCCTTCATCGTGCTGTTGGTTTTGTCTGTTTTGGGGTGCCGCTCTGTCAGGCAATCCCTTCATCCCGTTGCTGACTTGCGCATCCCGGATTTGCCAGGTTTCCTGATCTTCGATCCGGCAAGTCCGCGGGACTTCCGATACTTTTCTATGATTTTTACGACAGGATCCAGTTCTTCGTAAAATATAACGATCATTTCGCCCGGAGCTGCGTCCATTATGGCCTTTTTCAATGCCAGATCTTCCTGGTATATTACGCTTATCCTGTCCTTATCCATGCCTGCTTCGATGGCAGCGCTGTATAGAAGATCGGCCACCTCGCCTGCATCTCTTCCCCTGAGATCACTGTCTTCCTTTATATAGAGTTTGGAGAAAAATCGCCCGCAAAGCCTTCCGACTTCAATGATGCTTTCGTCCTTTCTATCTCCCGGCATACCGATCACACCCGTATAAGCAGGAGCATCAAAGTGTTTCAGCATATCTGTAACTGCACTGTAGCTTGCTTTGTTATGCCCGTAATCCAGCATGACAGTGAAGCCGCCCATTTCGAATATGTTGAATCTGCCTGGATTTGCAGCCAGATCGGGTTTGAAACTCATTACACCCTTTCTGATTTTGCCGGCTGGCATGCCCAATGCCAGAAGTGCTGCGACAGCAGCAAGGGAGTTTTCGATGTTGCATGCAGCCTTTCCACTGTAGGTTATGGGAATATCGTCAACTCGTACTATATGCTTCTCGTTGCCTGATATGGAAGCGTATATGGACCCGTCCCTGACATATACCGTATCCCGGCCATCTTTGATCCATTTCTGGATCAGCAGGCTGTCGATGTTCGACGAGAACAGCAGAGGTCTGCAGTTGATTCTTTTGAGTATGAAGGGTGTCATCTCATCATCTGCGTTCAGCACTGCGGTTCCCTCCGGCTTGACCGCCTCAGCGACCAGGGATTTGACCATCGCCAGTTCTTCTGTCGTGTTTATGCCGTCGAGTCCGAGGTGGTCGTCACTGATATTGACGATGACTCCGACATCAGCCAGATCATAACCAAGCCCCCTTTTTATGATGCCTCCCCGCGCTGTTTCCAGTACGGCGGCCTCCAC